>JABGQJ010000175.1 GCA_018648945.1 Victivallales bacterium | reverse complement strand
GGGGAGGGCGCGGGGGTGGTGGGGCGGTTTCCAAATGGGCGGGGGACCGTATATGGTAGGGAGGCGGGCTGAAAGGCGGTCCACAGAACCAGGTTGGCACTCATGCATCGAACCTTAGTCCTCAGTCTCCAGGAGCTTTGGCACGACCATGTGGCCGTAGCCGAGCGGGTGAATCATGCCTGCCGCGGGACGGGTGGTGCGTTCCGCGTGCGCGGCATCGCGCAGTTCAAGGATCGCGTGTTCGTGTATCTGCTGCCGGTGGCGGACGAGGCGGCGGAGGCGTATGTGCTGGCCCCGTGGGAGGATGAATCGGTGGCGGGGGTGAGCACCTGCCTGTCGGAGCGCTGGGCCGCCGGTTTCGATCTGGTGGGGGCGATTCGGCTGGATGAGGGCCGCTATCTGCTGCTGTTGGTGCAGGGGAAACCCCCTCGGGCATGACGGCGCAGTGGAGCACAAGAAAGAAGTTGAAGGAGCTTCGCCGCCGGTTCATGGACCCGGTAACCGCTGCCGCCTTTGGCTTGGGGTTGCGGCTGGCTGGCTGGTTGGGCGAAGGCGGCGCAGATCGTCTGGCGCGGCTGGCAGCCTGGGCAATGCGCCTTGCCTCGCCGCAGATGCGGCGCACGGTGAGGGCCAATCTGGCCCTTGCCTTTCCTGAGAAGACGCGTGAGGAACGGCAGGCCATCGCCCGGGCCAGCTTCTACCACATGGCCCGGAATGGGATCGAGTTCCTGCGGGTGATGCGCGCCCCCGAGCGGGTGGCCGAATGGGTGGACCTGGACTCGATTGCGAGCTCCGGCCTCTTGCCGGAACTGGCTGCCGCCGGACAGCCGGGGGTGGCGGTCATGCCGCATCTGGGGAGCTGGGAGCTGCTTGGCTTGGCGGGGTCGTTCTGGGGCCTGAGGGCCTCGGCAGTGGCGCACCCGCTGCGCAATGGCGCCATCGATGCGCGCGTTACAGCTGCCCGAGAGACGCACGGTCTGCAGATCATCCCCTCGGACGGCGCGGTGGCGGGCCTGCGCCAGGCCGCTCGGGACGGGCGGATTCTGGTGCTGATCATGGACCAGAACACGAGAACGGACGAGGGCGGCGCCTTCGTGGATTTCTTTGGCCTCCCGGTGACCATGACTCGGGCTCCCTCGGTGCTGGCCCGGCGGCTCCATTTGCCGCTGGTGGCGGCGGCGTGTGTGCGCGAAGGCGGGCGCTATCGCATGGTGACCGAGCTGATTTCCCGCGACGCGCGGGAGTTCGCCAGCGATCAGGAACTGCTCCAGGAACTGGCCCACGCGAACGAGCGCTTGATTCGGGCCTACCCCGAGCAGTACATTTGGTGCTACAAGCGCTGGCGCTATCTGCCGGCACAGGCGGACAAAGCCCTGCAAGCCAAATACCCGTTCTACGCACGGCCCTACGACGACCGGTCGAGATAGGGCACAGGAGAGTTGCCGTGGACCGCATCATCATCGAGGACCTCTTCCTGCGCTGCATCGTGGGGGTCAATCCCGAAGAGCGGATCAAGCAGCAGGATGTCAATCTCCGCATCGTGCTGCATGCCGATCTGCGCCAGGCGGGCCGCACCGATGATATCGAGGACACGATCAATTACAAGGCCGTGAAGGTGGCCGTGCGAGAGCTGGTGGAAGGCTCGTCCTTCCAGCTGATCGAGACGCTGGCCCACGAAGTGGCGCGCCTTTGCCTGGGCGATCCCCGCGTGGAACAGGCGGATATCCGCTTGGAGAAGCCGGGGGCCTTGCGTTTCGCGCGGACGGTGGCCGTGGACATATCCCGCACGCGGGTCGACTTCGCCGAGCCGCCTGCTACTTGATCCGTCGCTGCCGCTGGTCCTCGTAGAGGGAGACGGGGCGGAGCGTGGCGCCGGCACCAATGCCTTCGCGCGTGTCCTCGGGCGCCGTGTGTCGTCCGTATTTGGACTTCAGGGATGTCTCCACCTTTACGCCGCGCGTGCCGATGATGTAGCCGTGCCCGTCCTGCCAGGAGGTAATCTTGCCTTTGCCCGTCGTGTTCCAGTAGACGGTCTGGGTCACCGTGTTGCCCGCGCCGGAGCTCCAGTTGTGGCGGTTGCCGCCGAACCAGCCGTCGTCCAGCTGGCAGGAATCGATCAGGCAGCCCATGGCCAGGGAGTGGTGGAATTCGCAGTAGGCTGGCCAGCCGATCGGGTCCAGGATGTTCTTGTAGGACCGGCTGTTCGCGCTGCGGCAGCGCAGCCAAACCAGGCCGCTGGCGCCGAAGTCCCAGTTCTGGATAAAGTTGTGCCGCCCGGCGATGCCCACGCAGTCGCGAGTCAGGATCTCGTTGGATCGGGTAATCTCGAACAGATAGCCCGCACCCCCGCCACCACGATTCTGAGCCTTGCGCAGGTCGCATTCCGCGATCGTCACGAAGCGCGATTGGGCGACGATGATGCCGCCATTCTGCAGGTGGTAGCTCTTGGCTTCCGGATGGGGCGAGGGGAAGGAGCGGACATTGCGCACCCAGCAGTCGCGCGCCCCAGCCAGGCCGATGGCGTGCACCCCGGCGCGGCTCCAGGCCGCCTTCCAGGAGACCGCGTTGGCGATGCCCAGATCCTCGATGCCGCACTCGGATACATAGCCTTTGAGCAGGCGCACGCTGGCTCCATCGCGGATCTGCGCGGGGTAGCGCAGCGGGACGTCGAGATACACCCGCACGGGCGTCTGCTCCCGGTCGATGCGTGTGATGGTGCGCAGGAAGATCGGCCGCCACTTGCCGTTGAAGGACTTCCAGGTCCCAGTCATGCCGTGCTCTGCCACGAACTCCGGCGTGATGGTCCAGCCGATGCTGATCTCCTGGCCCGCCTTCAAGGCCTCGCCCTTGGTCACTTCCACGAAGAACGAACGGTTCGCAGCATCGCGCGCGAGCTTCGCCTCTGTGCCGTTCTGGGCTCTGGCGGCGATACTGAGGTGATTGCTCCAGCCGCGTTTGGGCACGCTGTTGAAGAAGAGCTTCGTCTTGTCCGGCCCGTCGCCGCGCAGCACGACCCCGGACGTGCGGATCGTCAGAGTGCCGTCGCAGCGGTAGAGCCCGGCCGGTAGGCGCACCACGCCACCGCCCTTGGCACCGGCGTCGTCGATGGCCTTCTGCAGGGCTGCCGTCACGTCCGTCGCGCCCGTCGCGTCCACCCCCTGCACGACGAACTCCGGCCCTGCCACCTTCGGCAGTTTGGCTCCGGATCGGTAGCCGGCGTAGGAGAAATCGTGCAGGAAACGGGCGTCCGGCAGGGAGTGCTTCGGGGTCCAGTCGGTCGGGTACAGCGCCGACCGCCAGGGGCCGGCCTCCTGGGCAAGCGTGTTGCCGAGCAGGAATGTCACAAGCAGGGAGACGCAGCGCATGGGGGGCTCCGGTCGGCTAGTATTTGCCGTCCTGGGTCTCGAAGTGAGTAGGCTTGCCGAGGTCGGCACCGCCGGCCTGGACCCATTGCGCCACCCACTGGACCACCCGGGACAGGGGCACCGATGGATTGCCGAAGATGCCGTTGGCGTAGCTGGCATTGTTCAGGTAGCCACGGCCATTCTCCTCACCGGCAAAGGTCACCTCCTTGCCCATGATCTCGCCCATCTGGGCGGCCACCTGGCGGATCGAGAACATCTCGGGGCCCGTGACATTCAGGATCGTGGCCGGGTTGCTTGCGAGAGCGAAGGAACGCAGGGCCCGATCGCAGCAGTCGCCCTGCCAGATCACGTTGGCATAGCCGGTGGTGATGTCGATGGGCTCGCCGTTCAGGACACTTGAGGCCAGGTCGAACAGCACGCCGTAGCGGCATTCCACCGCGTAGTTCAGGCGCACGTGCACGACATCAAGCTCGCCCTGGTCGGCGAAGAAGTCGAGCATCCGTTCCCGGGCCACGCAGGACATGGCGTACTCGCCTACGGGCGCGACTGGCGTCTGTTCGGTGGCGCCGCCGCTGGCGATGTCCATCACCGGGTATACGCAACCGGTCGAAAAGGCGGCCATGCGCGAGCCCCGGAAGTGACGCGCAGCATGGTACGCTGCGATGCCATTGACCCCCCAGGTCATGGATTCGCTGCCGGTGGAGCCGAACTTGCGGCCCACCATGTACATTACGTTGGCCACCTTCGGCAGTTTTGCCACGTCTTCCTGGTCGAGCATGTTGCACTGGATCGTCTCCAGCCCTGCCGCTGCCAGCTCGGGCATCGCGTTCAGGTCCACCGCCAGCACCCGGCGTGACACGCCGGAGGCGTCCACCGCGCGCTTGGCCATGCGGGCCAGTGACGGCCCAATCTTGCCATTCGCGCCGACGATGATCACGTCCCCCGCGAGTTGCTTGAAGCTCTCGATCAGAGCAGGTGAGGGGGTGCTGAGCAGGTCGTCGAGCTGCTCCACGGATTCGAGGCGGTCGGGGAGATGTGTCATGGCTGCTTCCTGGGGAAAGTCTGTGAGTCGCTCGTACAGCCGCCTACTATATCGTTGGCTCCGCTCCCTGCCACACCGGGGACACGCCCGGTCGAAAGCCCCTCCGCACAGGCTATATTGGTGGCTGTGTCGTGAGAGGGGATCCACCATGGTAGGCGACTCCGTCATCCGGAGCAGGTTTGTTCTATGCAGCAACTCGCAGCGAAGATAGAATCCGGAAGCGCCAAGTTGGCCATCGTCGGCATGGGCTACGTGGGGTTGCCCCTGGCCGTGGAGTTTGGCTGCCAGCAGCAGACCCTTGGCTTCGACATCAAGCAACAGCGCATTCGCGAACTGCGCAAGGGGCGCGACCGCACCCTGGAGACGACGGAGGAGCAACTGGGCAAGGCCGCCAAGCTGCGGTTCTCCTGCGATCCCGCCGACTTGCCCGGGGCAGACATCTACATCATCACCGTGCCCACTCCCATCGATTCGGCCAAGCGCCCCGATCTGCGGCCGCTGTTGAGCGCCAGCCGGGCGGTCGGCCAGGCCATGGGGCCCGGCGCTCTGGTCATCTACGAGAGCACCGTCTACCCTGGCTGCACCGAGGAGGATTGCGCGCCCGTCCTCGAACATGAGAGCGGCTTGGTGTTCAATCGTGATTTCTTTTGTGGCTACAGCCCGGAGCGGATCAACCCCGGGGATCACGAGCACCGGTTGACGACGATCACCAAGGTGACCAGTGGCTCCACTCCGGAAGCGGCCATCGTCGTTGATGCGCTCTACCGCTCGATCGTCACCGCAGGCACCCATCTGGCAGCCTCGATTGCGGTGGCCGAAGCCGCCAAGATCATCGAGAACTGCCAACGTGACATCAACATCGCCTTCGTCAACGAACTGGCGATGATCTTCGACCGGATGGGGATCGACACGCACGACGTGCTCGCCGCCGCTGGCACCAAGTGGAATTTCCTCCGCTTCACCCCCGGTCTGGTTGGCGGGCATTGCATCGGCGTCGATCCCTTCTACCTGACCCACAAGGCGCAGCAATTGGGGCACCATCCCCAGATCATCCTCGCGGGCCGGCGCACGAATGACGGCATGGGGCGCTACGTGGCGTCGCAGATCATCAAGTTGCTCATCCACAGCGGGCATCCCGTTCGGGGATCCCGGTTGCTCCTGCTGGGCATCACGTTCAAGGAGGACTGCCCGGACATCCGGAACTCGCGCGTGGTCGATGTGGTCGACGAGCTTGTCGAGTATGGCTGCCAGCTCAGCGTGTACGATCCCTGGGCCGACCCCCAAGAGGTCCGCAGTGCGTATGGCATCGAGTTGCTCTCCGACCAGAAGGCGGCCGAGGGCTTGGCTGGCAAGGTGGATGCGGTTGTCCTGGCCGTACCGCATCGCCAGTTCCAGTCGCTGGACTTGGTTCCCTTCCGGAGCGGCGGCGCCGTGGTCTACGACATCAAGAACCGCCTGCCCCGCGATCAGGTCGATGGGCGGCTCTGAGCAAGCAGGCGGCGTGTGGGGCGCAGTGACTACGCACCCAGCTGGGCGAGAATCCAGTCCCGCAGGGCCCGGGCCGTGGTGGGCTCCTCGATCTCGAGGATTTCGGCACCGGGGTGCTGGTGTCGGAACCAGGTCCGCTGTCGTCGGGCGTACTTGACCGTGCGTCCGACGAGGGCATGCAAGAGGGCTTCGCGGTTGGCAAGCTCCCCCGCCAAATAGGCGGCGATCTCGCGGTAGCCAAGGGCCTGCTTGGCCGTGGGCGTCTCCAGCAGTCCTGCCGCCAGCGCCGCTTCGCCCTCCTCGATCCAGCCGTTCTCCAGCATCCAGGTGGCGCGCCGCACGATCCGCGGTTTCAGGACGGCCATGGTGGGCAGGAGGATGAACTGGTGCACGGGGACGATGGGTTCCTGCGGGCGGTCGCTGAGCAGCTCCCAGGGCGGTCTGCCAGCGAGCCGAAGCACTTCCACTGCCCGGGCCAGGCGGCGCGGGTTCCGCACCGTGTCCAGGGGCATTTTCTGCGGGTCGGCGCTGCCTGCGCGGAGTTCGCGCACGAGCCGCTCCTTGCCGCCTGGCATCTCCAGCTCTTGCTCAAGCCGACCGAACAGTTCCCGGTCTGCCGGTAGCATCTCGAAGCCATAGAGGAGAGCCCGCGCATAGAGTCCGGTGCCCCCGGCCAGAACAGGGAGCATGCCCCGGGCCGCGATTTCCGCCAGCAATGGCCGCGCCGCCTGCACGAAGCGGTGGGTGTCCCAGGGCGCTGCCAGGGGGAGCGTGTCCACGAAATGGTGTCGGCGGCGGGCGCGCATCTCCGCCGTGGGCTTGGCCGTCCCCACGTCCAGACCTTCGTAGACCTGCATGGAATCGCAGGAGAGGATCTCGCCATCCAGTTCTTCGGCGATGAGCAGAGCTGTTTCGCTCTTCCAGGCGCAAGTGGGCCCCAGAATTGCCAGGCATTGTGGCCGCTCAGCCATCGCTGTCTGGGGCTGCCGCGGGGCGCATGCCTTGGAGATCCCCCCGCAGGAAGGAGGAAACGATGTAGACAGCGATGCCGCAGGTGATCGCGGAGTCTGCCACATTGAAGGCCGGGAAGGAGTGGGTCCGCCAGTCGCGCCAGTAGAAGAGCAGGAAGTCCACCACTTCCTTGCGGAACAGGCGGTCCAACAGGTTGCCGACAACGCCGCCGAGAACCACGCCCAAGGCCAGCGCCCGTTCTGGCACGTCCTCGGTGAGGCGCCGGAAACAGGCGACCATGGCCACGAAGACGACCAGCGAGACCAGGGCCAGGAGAAACGTGTGATTGGAGAGGATACCCCAGGCTGCGCCCTTATTCCGGTAGTGAACCAGGCTGAAGAAGCCAGGAATCAAGGTGACGGGGGGATGGCTCGTGCTTGGCGGCCACGCACGGATGACCAGGAACTTGGTCCATTGGTCGAGACCCAGCACGGCTAGCGCCAGCCAACACGGCACACGCCAGAAAGACAACACCCAGGGATGCGCAGTTGGCGGACGGTTCATGGGTTCTCGGGCATGCGGATGCTGCCCTCTCTCCGGTTCACGGGCGAACGCTATTCGACAAGCTCTTCCTCGGAGATACCCTCCGGTGGCAGTCCGTTGTTCTGCTCGCGGGCGGACTTGCAGTCGATGCAGAGCCGCGCATAGGGTTTTGCGCGCAGGCGACCGTCGGAGATCTCCTTGGCGCAGTCGATGCAGGTGCCGTAGTTGCCTGCGTCGAGGCTGTCCAAGGCCGTGTTGATCAACGCCAGCCGTTTGCCCTCCTCGCCCATGACGGACAGTTCCATCTCGCGCATGAAATCGTCCGTCCCGACGTCCGCAAGCTCCTCGCCTGCCGAGCGAGTGGACACCAGGGACGTTCTGCCGAGAACGCGGATCTGCTTGGCCAAGACCGCTCGTTCGGCCAACAGAGCATCCCTCACTTCAGCTTCTTTGGCGGCGTCGAGACGCTTGGCGTTACCGTTGCTGCTCATCCGTTATATCGCCTCATAATTGCATGTTCTAAGCACGAAAACCACGGAGCCCGGAATTCCCGGTAGACCTGAAATATAGCAAGAGCCAAACAGCATGCAAGTGCGTAGGGTTACATGGCCGTCCGCAACCCATTGGCAAGTAGGGAGCAAGCGGTTGGGCGTTGCCCACGCGGGGCGTTCTAGGTAGAGCGCGTGCGGAAACCACGTTCGGAAAGCCACTCGGTCGCGCGTTCCCGCTGATCGCCCTGAAGCTCCATCGCCTCTTCTTGGAAGCGTGCGTTCGTGCCCAGCGACCGCCCGAGCTCCTTGGCCAGTTCCATGCGAGCCACCAAGTCCAGCTCATCAAGTCCGTGGATGCGGGTCACCGTCTTGCCGCCCTTCCCTCTGCGCTGGACGCTCAGGGACACCGCCGGGCCGCGCCTTACCGGCTTCGACGAGTCGAACTGCAGTGACTGCCCGTCGCCGCCAAATGCACGCAGCAGCTCCTGATCCTCCCGATCCAGGGCTGTCTTGGGCTCGGCCTTCGGCTTCGGCTTTGGCGCCTGCGGATTGGGCAGGCTCTCCTTCGGTACCAGGTCGCCGAGTTGAGCAAACGGGTTCACTTGGAAGTCCTGGCCCTGGCCGGGATCCTCCTTCTTCTTCGTGCGGTTCTTGCGGCCCATCGCGTGGCTCCCTCTATTCGTTCAGCCGTTCGATACTCACGTACGAGCCGGGGAAGAGCAGGTCCAGCTCCTCGCCAAACTTCTCACTGCTCGCGAGCATCTCGGCAACCTCATTGTAGGCTTCCATCGGCAGGTGAGTGCGTGCAGTCGCTTGGTCCGTCTCGCGGTCGAAGACCAGGAACCCCAGGTTCTCGTCATCCTCCTGGGAGAAGTCGAAGAACAGCTGGTGCCGCACCGGATCCAGCCCGAAATCCTCGCTGGGATGGTTGAGCAGTTGGTATTTCACGTATTCCACGATTCGGTCGTCGAGACCGTAGCAGTGCAGCGCGATCTTCTCGATGAACTCGTTGCGGTGCACCGTCAGACGGCACGCCGGCTCGTCGATGTCCGGCTCGTCCGTAAAGATCTGTTCGGTCACGGCCGCCATCTGCACTTCCGCTTCACGCCAGTCGGCGTGGCTTTCCATCGGCAGGTTGTAGACCAGATACTGCGCTGCGTCGTCCCGGAAGAGCACGGGCACCCGCAAGGCGAAGGTGACCCCGCAATGCTCGCACGACACCACGTTGAGCGTGCCCTCGAACAGCTCCTGAAGGGCCTGGTCCCCCGGGCGGAGCACGGTGATCGGCTCCACCTCAAGCGGACCGTCACACTTGGGGCACTCGACCAAACGCACATCGCGTTCGCCATTTTCCTCGACCATAGCCATGTCAGCCTCTGGGTAGATGGATGCGTGTCGCGCCGCAACTAGCAGGACGCGGCAGAAACGACCCATACTATACTCCGGTCGCCATGGCTGGCCCAATTGCCCTGCAGCTGTTGTTCTACAGCCGTTGGTCCAGCGCCAGTTCCGTGGCCCGTGGCATGCCGGCGCGGCTTCCGGGCACGGAGCCCGTCCGAACCGCGCACAGGCTCCCCAGGCTCAAGGCATCGGGCAGACTGTCCCCCCGTGCCAACCCAGCCAGCAGACCGCCTCGAAAGGCCGCTTCGCAGCCGCTCGCATGGACCGTTCCCCCCGTTGAGCATGCGGCAAGCTCGTCGCCCAGTCCCGACGCGTCGCAATACCATGTGCCTGCGGTTGTCCAGAGCACGACCACGCACCGGTAGCGCCGAGCCAGGTCGGCCGACATGATCTCGGGGTTCCCGTTCTCGCAGAGAGGCCGAATCGCTGCCTGGTTTGGCACCAGCAGGTCCGCCTGCGCCAGAAGCATCTGCATTTCCACCGGGTCGGCCTCCAGCTGGCGGATGGGATCCAAGTCCACGGTCAGTAGCACGCGTGCCTGTCGGCGCCTCGCGCGGCTACAGAACGCGCTCAGCGTTGGCGCAGGTATCTCCGCGACCTCCACCACCACCCATTCCCCTGCATTCACCTGGTCGGCCAAGAACTCCACGTCGTGGATCTGCAGTTTTGCCAGTGCGTTGGGCAGGCGGACAGTGCGGGGTTCCGTTCCCGCGATCTCCACCCGGAACGGCGAGCACAGGGCTTCGTCCAGCAGCGCCCCGGAGCAGTCCACTCCCTCGTCCTCCAGTTCTTCCAGTACCCGGCTCCCGATCCAATCCCGACCCAGTTTTCCGAGCCAGCAGGCGTGCATTCCCAAGCGCCCGGCCTGCACCAGGCAGTTCGCTGTCTCCCCCTGCAGCTGACTTTCGGGGTCGTGCGCCAGGAGGTCGCCGGAGCCAGCAACCCCTTGCACGCCGAACGCCAGCGTCGCCGTGCCGAATCCGAATACCCGAGGTACAGCCATGTTCAGCCTTCCTGC
This sequence comes from Victivallales bacterium, assembly GCA_018648945.1. The sequence continues at coordinate 1,964 of JABGQJ010000175.1, read as the reverse complement.
CTGGTCGGGCGATCGGTGGTTTGCGGTGCAACGCAAGATTCAGAGACGTGCATGTGCCGTCCCCCATGTGTGGGTTCTTTTGTCGGAGTGAAGTGGGGTTCTGTTGGGCCGCGTTCTCAGCGCCATCCCAGATCCCCATGGATGAGGAAGTGTGATCCCATGTCGCTGACCGCCACGCCGCGCCCGGGGAAGGCGCGCGGGATCTCCTTGCCGAGGATCCCCTCGGCCAACTGGCGGATTTCGGTCTGCACCTCCTCGGGGACATCGCTGAAGGTGACCATGCGCACCTCCACCGAGTAGCCTGGTCCCTCGCGCCGTCCCAGGCCAAGCGAGAATTTGGCCTCGACCGCGAAGAGCCCGTCATAGCGCTTGTTGGCGGTGGTTCCACGGGCGGGGCGGTTGCGGGTCAGGGCGTAGGCCTGCCCAAAACGATCTTCCAGGAGATCGTCAATTTGGTCCAGGACGCGCCGGAGGGCGCGTTCCCATTCTTCGAGATTGCGGGGGGTCATTGGTGTAGCTTTCATCCTCATAGGACAATCAAAGCACTCTCGTCTACGTTAGGCTTACGTCAAGTCGATCCGCAGGCGGCGTATTCCTGCGCTGGCTTGAAGTGGAGCATGAAGTGGCATAACGTCCCTGCGTTCGCTCCCGAATCCGTCACGCGATGCCCTGCCGCACGGCAGTACTCGTCGCCAGCATAGGTCCCCCTCTATGGACTACCGTCAGTTCCGCTTCGAGGACGTCCGCTGCTACGCGGGTGTCTCCATCTTTCGACGTGACACAGGTGCAGACGAGTACACGCTGGTGCTGCATCCCATGGAATACCAACCGGTGGCCGAGCAGCTTCGGGGCTTGGAGATCGCCTACGAGCGGGCTCTTGCCGAGCTGGGGATCACCCGGGAAACCGCCTTCGTGCGCAGGTTCTTTGCCAGCGATCTGGTGAATCAGCGGGCGGATCTGGATGCCAGTTCCCTGGTGCGAGCGGAGGGCGATGATCTTTGCGCCATCTCCTTGGTCCGCCAGCCGCCGCTGCCCGACGGCAAGGTGGCGATGATCGCCTACCATGTGGTGGGCGAGGACCATGGACTCTCCGGCGATCCCACCCATGTCTTCCGGCAGGCCAATGGGCGCACCCACGTGTTCCTGACCCAGCTCTGCGCCCCGGAAGTGGAATCCAGCTACGACCAGACCGAGATCATATTCCGTGACCTCGATGAGAAACTGGCCGAGCACGGGCTGGCCTTGGAGCCCGATGCCGTACGCACGTGGATCTATGTCCAGAACGTCGACGCCAACTATATGGGCCTGGTGCGTGGCCGGCGCGAGCACTTCACCCGGCGTGGTCTCACTGCCGATACGCACTATGTGGCCAGCACCGGCATCGAGGGAACGTACGATGATCCCCGCGTGAAGGTGTTGATGGACGTCTATGCGATCGGCGGGCTGGAGCGATCGCAGATCAGCTATGTCGAGGCCCGTACCCACCTCAACCCAACCCACGAATACGGCGTGACTTTTGAACGTGGCACTGCCATCGACTATGGTGATCGTCGACACGTCTACATCTCGGGGACTGCCAGCATCGACAAGTGTGGGCAGGTTGTCCACGAAGGGGACGTCAGCCTCCAGTTCGACCGAACCTTCGAGAACATCGACGCCCTCCTGCACAATGCGGGGTCGAGTCTCGACGATGTGACCTATCTGCTTGTTTACGTGCGCGATCCGGCAGACTACGCGTTGGTGCAGCGTCGTCTTGAGGAGCGCTTCTCCCAGGTTCCCACCGTGGTCGTCGCCGGTCCCGTCTGTCGCCCAGGTTGGTTGATCGAGGTCGAGTGCCGCGCGATTGCTCCTGCCACCCACCCGGAATTTGCTCCCCTCTGAGGTCCCCATGAACGCCAGGGAACGCTTCGACCAGACTCTTGCCAGCTTCATGCACCGCAAGCGGACGTTCCTCACGAGCAGTG
>JABGQJ010001749.1 GCA_018648945.1 Victivallales bacterium | reverse complement strand
GCCGGCGTGTCGGCCATGGCTGCCACGGTCTCGGGCCGCTGGTCCTTGGGGTGGGGGCTCGTGAAGCGCACCCGGTGGATTCCCTCGACGGCGCCCACAGCCACAAGCAGGTCGGCAAACAGTGGCCTTGCGCGACGCCGGTCATCGGCCGCCCACAGCGAGCCCGCCTCAACCGCGTCGGCGGGTTCTGGCGCCAGGCTCCTGAGACGGGTGGTCAGGTCGCGACCGTAGGAGTTCACGTTCTGTCCGAGCAGGGTCACCTCGGTTACACCGTTGGCGACCAGCATTTCGACCTCGGCGATCAGATCCCCGAAATGGCGACTCATCTCCGACCCCCGGACCGCCGGCACGATACAAAATGAGCAACTGTTGTCGCAGCCGATCTGGATCGTCACCCACGCCCTGTGGTCCTGTTCGCGTCGAGCGGTAAGCACCGACGGAAACGTGTCGGCGTCCTCACGTACGGTCTCTTCGAGAATCTCCATCACGGGGCCCTGGTCCCGTGCCCGGTTCAACAAC
>JABGQJ010001748.1 GCA_018648945.1 Victivallales bacterium | reverse complement strand
CCGAGCGCCGCCGGAACGGTATTCCTCGACAAGATCCGCATCCAGTCCAAAGGGCCGTCCGGAGTCCAATTCGCCTCGCGCCAGGTACCGTGGAGTTTCCTGCCCTTCCGGTTGCAGCGGATGGATGCAATCACGTCTGCCGAGCCCGCTCGCGGACCAGCCGTGCTGGAAGGCCTGCGCGCCCTGAAGCGTCGTCTCATGGAACGTCATGCCCCCAAGGGCAAGCTGGAGCCACAGCTAGTCACTCGGTTGCTCGAGCGGACAGCGGCCTACGGGGTGGAAGTGACGGACGAAGGGATGGTCGGTGCCGCCATCGACTTGCGCACCTTCGACGCCCTGTTGAAAGACATCGCCCTGGCCTGTCAACGCCCCGGTTCGGCGGCAGACAAGGCGCGCCTGCGAGCCGCGTTCCTGACCCTCAGCCGCTTCATGCTGGACCGCGGGCACGCTGCCGGCAGCCACACGAACTCCAGGATCTGGTATGGAACCGAGGCGCACTACCTGGCCTTCTTCCTGATGC
>JABGQJ010001747.1 GCA_018648945.1 Victivallales bacterium | reverse complement strand
CGTCGCCGCCTATGCGCACCACGCCATGATCCTGGGTGAGACCGACCCGGCCATCAATGCGTTCATGGTCAAGGCCCTGGCAGCAACAGTGAAGGACCTGTCGGCCGATGAACTCACCGGCCTTGTCCTCGAAGCCGGTGGAATCGCTGTCACCACGATGGCATTGCTGGACGCCGCCAACACGAGCACCTTCGGCAATCCCGAACTGAGCGAAGTCAACCTGGGCGTCGGGACCAAGCCGGGAATCCTCGTCTCCGGCCATGATCTTCTTGACATCAAGGAACTTCTGGAACAGACCGAAGGCACCGGAGTGGATGTCTACACCCACTGCGAAATGCTGCCCAGCCACTATTACCCCGAGCTGAAGAAGTACACCCATCTGGTCGGCAACTACGGCAGCTCCTGGTTCCACCAAAGCAAGGAGTTCGCCGCTTTCAACGGGCCGATCCTGATGACCACGAACTGCATCACTCCCGTCCGCGACAAGTACAGTGATCGCATGTACACCTCCGGCGCCGCC
>JABGQJ010001746.1 GCA_018648945.1 Victivallales bacterium | reverse complement strand
CCCTGGAGGGCGGCCATGTGAGCATGGTCGATACGATTAACGCTCAGAACAAGGAGTTGATCAGCCTCTTAAGTGAACTGCGTGAGCGAAACACCCAGATAGAAGCTATTAACATGGAACTGGAGGAGACCAATAAGGGGATCATCGCACTGAACCGTGAGCTGGAGGAGAAGGCCTCCGACCTGGCACAGGCCAAAAAAGACGCTGAAATGGCTACCCAGTCAAAGAGCGAGTTCCTGGCCAATATGAGCCACGAGATCCGGACACCTATCCACGGGATTATCGGGATGACGGAGCTGGCCCTGGGCAGACCCGTTGACGGGGATCTGTCACACATCCTTCACACCATTGACAGGGAATCGGACGTCTTGCTCGATCTCATCAACGATATCCTCGATCTTTCCAAAATAGAGGCTGGAAAGCTGGAGTTTGAATCGGTTACCTTTGATCTGGCCACCACCATCGGGGACCTGGAAAGAAGCATGTCTCCCCGGGCCGCCAAAAAAGGGCTCGATCTAAAG
>JABGQJ010001745.1 GCA_018648945.1 Victivallales bacterium | reverse complement strand
CCCGCTTCGACAGCGACGGTCCGGACAACATCCCCGACTCCGGCGACGACGATGGCTGGGTGGACGCCCTCTTCCTCATCCTCCCTTCGGTTCCCGAATCCTTCCTGCTCGACGCCGCCACCGGCATCGGCAATCTGGGGCTGGCAGAGAGCTGGGAGACCGGCGATGCGGGTGCTTCCGGCAACCCCATCCGTATCTCCTCCATGCAGGGATCGATCCTGCAGGGCCGCACCTTCGCCGGAACGGTCGGTTCGATGTGCCACGAATACGGCCACCTGCTGGGCCTGCCCGATCTCTACAACACCGCCTACCTGCAGAGCGAAGAGACCGCGCCCGAGAGCGATTCAGCCGGCATCGGCGCCTGGGGCCTGATGGGCTGGGGCGCCCTCGGCTGGAACGGCGACGACGGCCCCAACAGCTTCTGCGCCTGGAGCCGCATGCAGCTGGGCTGGGCAGAAGTCATCGAGATTTCCCGAGCCGACGAGGAGATCGCCCTCCCTGAAGTCGGCGCCCGGGGTCAG
>JABGQJ010001744.1 GCA_018648945.1 Victivallales bacterium | reverse complement strand
ACGACTCCTTGATGCTCACGGGTCTGAGCGACCTGGTCGAGCTTTCCGCGTTCCACCCATTCCAGGCGGACGCCGGCCTTCTCGAGAATGGCAGTCAACTTCCCGACTCTTGGGTTCTTTCTGGATGACGCGTTCAGATAGGCAACCCGAACGTCTCTACCACGGGCGCGAAGCACCTCGAAGGCGGGATTGAGTCCGTAGATGTGGTCGCTGGGGGATCGAGATGCCATGCTGGTCCTGTTCTGAGCCTGGGGCTCGGTCGGTAGGGCGTCACCGGTTAGTCTTGCCAACCGAACGGCGGCAACTGCGGTTCATACGTCTGCCACTCGTCTTTCTCAAAGAACACTTTGGCGAGGAAGAGTCCCACGCCCGGCACGCTGGCGGCGGCGGCGGATCGGTCACGCGCATTGAGGACACCGATGATGTCGTCCGGGCGGGCCGCCCCTCTGCCGACGTAGACCAGATGCCCGACGATGCTTCGGACCATCTTGTACAGAAAGCTCGCACCTACAACGTTGAAG
>JABGQJ010001743.1 GCA_018648945.1 Victivallales bacterium | reverse complement strand
CAGGAGATCCGGCAGGATGGGGATGCCGGGATGGCGCAGGTTGTAGAACCCCTCGCCGCCGCTGCGGTGGGGATAGCGCCCGGTCATCAGGGCGGAGCGGCTGGGCTGGCAAACGGCGATGGTGACGTGGGCGTGGTGGAAACGGAGCCCGTCGGCGGCCAGCTGGTCGAGATTCGGCGTGGTCTCGGGCACCGGACAGCCAAAGGCACCGACGGCGTCCCAGTTCATATCGTCGGCGGTGATGAGCAGTATGTTGGGGCGGGAGGAGGGAGTGGACATGGATGGACGACTCCTGTTGGATTTGCGGGTCTCGGTGAAGCGGTTATTTATGGGAAATAACGCCTATATCGGCGTCTCCCGAAATTCCTCTCAAACTATCTCTTGTTCGATGGGGCCACACCGAATTACGCATCCTCGGTCGAGTTCGAGCAGGTGGGTGATGGCCCGGGGCATTTCGTCGGGATGGTGGGTGACGTAAACGAGGGCGATGGAAGTCTGCAGGCAGAGGGCGTCGAGTAGAT
>JABGQJ010001742.1 GCA_018648945.1 Victivallales bacterium | reverse complement strand
CCAGAAGTAGGGGCATGCGCCATCGTCGCCGACAAGACCATACTGGTCATCCTCCAGAAACGGATGCAGGTACTCCCAGGTTGCGAGGTCCGCAGACCGGTGCAGGAATTCTGCCCGGACCGGCTTCCCGCCGGGGCCCTCAGGCAGCGTACCGGCGGTCAACGCGTAGTACACGCCATCTTTCTTCCAGATGCAGGGATCGAAGATGTTGTAGGGCAAACGGTCCTCACCCGGCTTGGCATACGGGATGACGGACTTACCCGTCACCTTCTCCCAGTTCAGCAGGAGGGGGTCGCTGGAGGTCGCGACCATACTCCCGACCTTCGTTCCATGGTACATAGCGATGACGCGGTCCCCATCAACCAGCGCCGAACCTGAGAAGCAGCAGTCCTCCGGATTCGGGTAGATCGCGTAGGGTAGATCGCGCCAGTGGATCAGATCGTCGCTGATGGCGTGTCCCCAATGCTGACGTGGGTCCTCCGGGGGATAGCCCTGGTAGAACATGTGCCACTGCCCATTCC
>JABGQJ010001741.1 GCA_018648945.1 Victivallales bacterium | reverse complement strand
CACCATCAATGGTATCGGCCATCTGCTCAACGTCACTCCTCCTTCAACCACGACATGTAGACCCGCCTACTAGCTCGCACGTCCCTGCATGTGCCGCAATCCCGAAACTCGGCCGGTCTCTTCCGTCCTGGATCCAGCGGGGCCAAGCGTCTGCAGCTTCGCGGAGAACTTGGCCATCGTCCGTGTGCCCTTCGAACGCCGCCCTCAGCTGCGCTGTGCCGACGGGGGCGACGTAGGAGCGCCCGGCGATGCAGCGTCAGCTGCAGGAGCAGGTTACCTTACAGCTTCTCTCTCGGTTCCGAGTCTCTGTGCCCGGTGCCATAGCTGGGCCAATCTCCGAGCCTGGAAGAAGAGTACGCCCCCCAATATGAGCTTGAGGAACTGGGCAATGATGCGAGGCAGCTGAGTCTTGAGCATCTGCGCCCCGGCTTGCCCCATCACGGCAGCCAACTGGGACAACGACTGAAACACTCCGGGCAGTGAAGTAAGAACGAGGAACAGTCCCAGTACGGAGAAGGCCA
>JABGQJ010001740.1 GCA_018648945.1 Victivallales bacterium | reverse complement strand
TCCCATTGATGCCAAGATGACCTATCCCATTCACCGTCCGGCCCCGGATTTTGTCGACCAGTCAACGGAAACCGAAATCCTGTCCACCGGCATCAAGGTCGTCGATCTGCTGGCACCCTACGCCAAGGGCGGCAAGATCGGCCTGTTCGGCGGCGCCGGTGTCGGCAAGACGGTTCTCATCACCGAGATGATCAACCGTGTCGCCACCAACCACGGTGGTGTGTCGGTGTTTGCCGGTGTCGGTGAGCGGACCCGTGAGGGAACCGACCTCTACCTTGAGATGGGCGAGTCGGGCGTGCTCGAAAAGGCAGCCCTCGTCTACGGCCAGATGGATGAGCCGCCGGGCGTGCGCCTCCGCGTTGCATTGTCGGCACTCACCATGGCCGAGTACTTCCGCGACGTCCAGGGTCAGGACGTCCTGTTGTTCATCGACAACATCTTCCGTTTCGTGCAGGCCGGTTCCGAGGTGTCGACCCTGCTGGGCCGCATGCCGTCGTCTGTGGGCTACCAGCCCACCCTGG
>JABGQJ010000174.1 GCA_018648945.1 Victivallales bacterium | reverse complement strand
GACGAGCTCCACCGTCTCCAGGCGGAAGTGAAGGACGAGCCCTACGAAGAGGTAGAATAGGTCAGCATGGCATCTGCCATGCTCATGTTTTGAAAGTCCCCAAACCGTGCACGAAAGTCCGACAAAAAGGTAATCTACATGCGATCTGAGAAGACAAGAATGTTACTTCGGTTCACTCTGATCGAGTTGCTGGTGGTGATCGCGATCATCGCGATCCTGGCCTCGATGCTACTGCCGGCCTTGAGCAAAGCCCGGGAGAAGGCCCGATCGATTTCCTGCGTTGGCAACGCCAAGCAGATGGGGCTGGCCCTGGCCATGTACACCGGCGACAACGACGACCACCTGGTGCCAGGCTCGGTCTGCTACGCCTACACCGGCGAGTGGTTCAATTTCCTCACTCCCTACATCAACAGCGATCCAGTCCTGGTCTGCCCGAGCCAGACCAGCAACGAGCACAGCAAGAACTTGGGCTATGGCTGGAACTACCAGGAGTTCGGGTACAACGACACCACGACCGCCTACTACTGGGGAACCACCCTCGGCCAGATCAAGAAGCCGTCGTCAGTCGCTGTCCTCGGCGACAACGAGGATATTTCAGCCCGGACCAGTGCCTACTGGGCCTACCGCTACCTCTACCGGCGCCACACCTCGTTGCTGCCCTATCGCCACTCCAAGGGCGGCAACATGGCCTTTGTCGATGGCCATGTGAAGTGGTTGAACAACCGCGCGCTCCAGGCCCCCGCGGTTGGCAGCGATACCTACCCCTGGCGCTTCTAGCCCACGCAACCCCGAGACCGCAGGCCCCCGTCCTCGCGCCAGACCCGCGCGAGGCGGGGGCTTTTTCGGTGATCCCCCCTCCGTTCGGCGTGTTGACAGACGGAGGGGCGCGCCTATCGTGTGAGCGTCTGCCCCGACCACCTGACAGGAGCTCCCCACCATGGCCGCATCGCGCCCCAACATCCTGATCCTCCACGCCGACCAGCAACGGTTCGACACCATCGCCGCCCTCGGCAACTCGCATATGCGCACGCCCAATCTGGACCGGCTGGTGAACGGGGGACGCGCCTACCTGAATGGCTACAGCTCCTGCCCGGTCTGCATGCCGGCCCGGCATGATCTGCTGACCGGGGCCAGCGCCCGCCATCACGGCTACTGGAGCAACAGCAACAACTTCATCCAGAGTCACACCCTCGACACCTTCCCCCGACTGCTGACGCGGGCCGGCTACCAAACTGTCGCCGTGGGCAAAATGCACCACAATCCGCCCCGCGAGCACCACGGTTGGGCCCACATGTTCCTGATGGAGGAGCTGCCGGGTCGCCGCGAGGACGATGCCTACCTGCAGTACCTGGACAGCGTCGGCTATGGCCACATTCGCTGTCAGCACGGCGTGCGCCCCCTGTTCTACCACACCCCTCAGCCTTCGCGCGTGCCGGAGGAGCACCACGGCTCGGCCTGGGTGGCCCACAAGACCATCGAGCTGATTCAGGAGGAGCGCAACGTGCCCTTCTGCATCATGACCAGCTGGGTCGGCCCCCACCCTCCCTACTACGTGCCCGAGAGCTACCTGGAGGAGTACCGCGACGCCGATCTGCCCGCTCCCTGTCCATTGCCGACGGCTGGCGACCGCCAGTTCGCCCCCTCGCCCGAGAACCCCGAGCCCGGCAGCTTGCGCAGCCAGCGCCTGCGCGAGGCCTACTTCGCCGCCTGCACCCTGATCGACACCCACATCGGCCGTATCCTCGACGCGCTTGAGGAAACCGGACAGGCGGACAACACACTCGTCTTCTTCACCAGCGACCACGGCGAGATGCTGGGCGACCGACAGGGCTACCAGAAACACTACCCATACGAGGGTTCTGCCCATATCCCGTACCTCGTGCGTGGGCCCGGCTTCGCGCCCGGCTCCCAGTCCACCTGCCCGGTCAACACCTGGGATGTCACCGCCACCATTCTCGATGCCGCCGGGATCGATGTACCCGCAGAGCACCCGTTGGCTGGCGACAGCCTGCTCGGGGAAGCCGATCTGCCCGAGGATCGCATCGTCCACTTCCATCACGGGAACGGGCGCAGCCGCTACGTGGCAGGCATTGGCTGTGGACACAAGTTCGTCCACTTCTACAACGGCGGCGAGGAGGAACTGTTCGACATGGCTGCCGACCCCTGGGAGCAGCACAACCTGCTGGCCAAGGGAGATGCGCCCGAGATCGCCACCAAACTCCGCGCCGCCACCCTCGCTTTCGAGGCCGAGCAGGGCCAGGGCGAACGCGTCAAGGACGGCGAGTTCGTCGATTTCCCGTACGCCGCCCCCGGCCGCCACATGGCCAGCTTCTATCCCCCTTGGTCCTACCGGCAGTACCCCCCCTGGACGGTGGGCTACGCCGCCGAAGACCGCGCGGCCATCCTCGCCGAGATGCGCGACTCCCTGCAAGACGAGACCGCCTACATCTGCCAGGAACCCGAGTGGCGCGCCGACGCCATCGCCACCTGGGAGAAGCTCGGCGGCAAAGGCGAGGAGCTCGAAGCCATCTTCGCTGCCGTGGACGCCAAGCAGTGAGCCAACAGCAAGCCATGCCCATCCCAGCCCCCGCGCAGCTTGCCTGGCAGCAGGCCGAGCTGGGTGTCGTCTTCCATTACGACATCCATCAGTTCGATGGCCTCCGCTACCGCCAAGTCGACAACCGCCGGACGCTGTGGAGCGATGCCAATCTCTTCGCGCCAGCCCTGCTCGACACGGATCAGTGGGTGGCCGCAGCCAAGGCCGCAGGCGCGCGCTTCGCAATCCTCACTGCCTCCCACGAAACCGGCTTCCGGCTCTGGCAGTCCGATGCCAACCCCTTCTGCCTCAAGGCCACAAGCTGGGGCGACGGCAAGCGGGATCTGGTCGCGGAATTCGTGGACAGTTGCCGCCGGGCCGACATCCAGCCCGGCATCTACATGGGCGCTCGCTGGAACGGCCAGCTTGGCGTGCTCAACTTCCGAGTCACCGAGGCGAGCACGATCAGCCAGGCCGAGTACAACCACCTGATCGAGGCGGAGGTGGAGGAAATCTGCTCGCGCTACGGCGACCTCTTCGAGCTGTGGTTCGACGGCGGCATCCTCTCGGCCGAGGACGGTGGCCCCGATGTGCTGCCGATCTTCGAGAAGTACCAGCCCAACAGCCTCTACTACCACAGCGACCAGCGACGCGATGTCCGCTGGGGCGGGACCGAAAGCGGCACGGTAGGCGATCCCTGCTGGGCTACGGTCGATTTGGAGCGGATCGAGACGGGCGAGGACCGGCACGATAACGTGCGGGACTATCTCCGCCATGGCGATCCAGACGGCAGCGCCTGGTGCCCCGCCATGAGCGATGCCCCCTTGCGCAACCACGAGTGGTTCTGGGAGCCGGGCGATGAGCACAAGATCGAGCCGCTGGACCGACTGGTGGAGATGTACTACCAGTCTGTCGGCCGCAACTCCACGCTGATTCTCGGCGCCACGCCCGACGACCGGGGCCTCATGCCGGAGGCCGATGTGACCCGCCTCGCCGAATTCGGCCAGGAAATGGCCCGCCGCCTCTCACACACCATCGCCCAAACCTCGGGCGAAGGGGATGTGGTGGACCTGCCTTTCCCCAGGGCGAGCCGCATCGACCACGTGGTCATCCAGGAGGACATCCGCCAAGGGGAACGGGTTCGCGCCTATGAAGTCGAAGCAGTCACCCAGGCCGGGCCACGAGTGGTCGCCTCGGGGAGTTGCATTGGGCACAAGGCCCTGCACGAAATCCCCCCGCTCACGGCCGACGGTCTCCGCCTGCGCGTGACCGCTCACGACGCAACGCCGCTGGTCCGCAACTTCGCAGCAGTGTGCTCTGAGTAGAGGCGGGAAACAGGTCGGGCACCCCGTCGTACTGATTCCGCGCCAAACGCAGAGCTCTCCTTGCCACGCAACACGTCACGCGGCGGAGGCCCGCCGCCCCTCCAGGGGGAGTTGCCACAGTCGCGCTCTGGGACGCTGCCCCGGTTGGGGTAGCTGGCCCGCCTACGGCCAGAGACCTGGTGACAACTCAGCGAGGCGGGGACATGGCTCGTTCACAGCTCTGCTTCTGCCCGTCGCAGTTGCCCTCGGCGGGCCCCGCGCGTAACGTATCTCCCAGAACAGCACCCGTGCGGAGCCCCGGCAGACCACCAAGGCGGACGAACCGGATAGACGGCAACCCCCGAGCACTGTCCCTTCCGTCCCTTTCCCCCCTGCGGCCGCTCCCGTTCGGCGATGACCTTGGCAGCGGCGAGGAACACCATGGGAAAACTCATATCATCGGTCTCTACAGCTTTGGGGTATGGCGCAGTGATGGCTTCGATGTCCCTACTCAGCACAGGAACAGCACAAGAGGGCGCCCACCTGCCGAGCAAGATCGATCTTGTCCCGGCATTCCAGAAGCTCGGCCTCGCGCCGCAGGCTCAGAAGGCGCGCGACACGTGCTCACTGTTCGCCATCACCGCCCTAGCCGATTTCGAGTGTGCCCGCAGCGCGTCGCAGCCCGGCAAGCGGCTTTCCGAGGAGTTCCTGATCTGGGCGGCCAACGAGGCCACGGGACGGAAGGGCGACCAGGCCATGTTCTACGAGGCGGTCCATGGGCTCAATACACTGGGAATCTGCACGCGGGAGTTGATGCCCTACCTGGCATCCCCAGATGCGCAGCGTAAGCCACAGCCGACCGCATTGGCGGATGCCAAGGCGCTCAGCGGCCGCTGGCAGGTGCAATGGATCAAGCGATGGGATGTGAAGCGCCCACTCAGCCCCCCGGCAATGCTCGCGATCAAGGGGGCCTTGGCGAGTGGCCACCCGGTGGCGTGCGGGCTGCGCTGGCCGAAGGCGTTCAAGGGCCATGCGCTGCTGGATGTGCCGCCGCCAGATAAGGTCTTCGATGGCCATAGCATTGCGTTGGTGGGCTACCAGGACGACCCGAAGGAGCCGGGCGGCGGAACGTTCCTGTTCCGCAACAGTGCCGGCCCAGGATGGGGAGATGGCGGCTATGGCGTCATGTCCTATTCATACGCTCGTGCCTACGCGAACGATGCTCTGTGGCTGAGGCTCGGCCCGCCAAAGTCCGAACTGCCAGTCGAGCGTTTCGAGGCGGAGCTACTGAAGGTGTTGGCCTCGGGAAAGTGTGGGACACGAACACAGAACATGGCAGGCTATGGAGGTCCCATGTGGAGCCAAGGCAAGCAACGCTTCTGCAAGGCTCAGAAGGATGGGTTTGTGGAACTCGGCTTCATGGTCAGCAAGCCCGGTGCCTATCGCCTACGCGTTCTGGCCACTGCGGCGCCGGACTTCGGCACGATCCGGATCACCCTCGACGGAGATGTATGTGGTCCGGATTTCGACCTGTATTCAGGCCGTGTGTGCCCATCTGGTTCGCTGGAACTGGGCAACCACAGGCTAACCGCTGGTACGCACCGCATACGTTTCACGGTGTTCGGGAAGAACGCCATGTCGGCAAACTACTGCATGGGGCTCGACGCGCTTGATCTGATCGCAGCGGAATGAGCTTGGCAGCGCCCAGCAGATCGGCGACGACGCGGTTCCCGGAGACTGTCCCTTCCGTCCCTTGGGTCCCTTCCGTCCCTTCCGTCCCTTTCCCCCCTGCTACCGCTCCTGTTCGACGATGAGCTTGGCGGCGGCGAGCAGATCGGCGACGACGATGGTCTCGGGACGGAGCTCGTGCTGGTGCCCAGCCCCGTGACCGGTGAGGACGAAGATGCCGGAGCCGCCAACCGCCTCGCCGAAGGTGACGTCGTGCTCGTGGTCGCCGATGGTCCAGGATCGCGCCAGGTCGATACCGTAGTCGGCGGCAGCTTCGTGCAGGAAGAAGGGCTTGGGCTTGTGGCAGGGACAGTCCTCGCTGCGCTCGTGAGGGCAAACGTAGGTCTGGCGGATGGTGATGCCTGCCACCGCGAGTTCGGCCACGATCTTCCCGTTCACGAGGTCCACCTCGGCCATGGTGATGAGGCCACGGGCGACGCCCACCTGATTGGTGACCATGAACAGGTCGTACTGCGGCTGCAACAGTTGCAGTGCCTCGATGGTCCCGGGGAGCAGGACGGCTTGCGTGGGATCGCTGACGAAACCGAGGTCGTCGATCAGCGTGCCGTCGCGGTCGAGGAAGATGGCGGGGCGATGGGATTCGGTCATGGTATGCCTTGCTGGTTGTGATGAGGGGAAACATACCATGCCGGACGGTGTTGAAAACGGGGCGAGGGAAGACAGGTTCAGGTGGGGACGGCCCAACAGGAGAATCACCATGCCCATTCCCTTCGCGCAACGCCTCGCTGATCCCTGCCCAGGGAACGTGTTCCGGATGGCGGGCTATTTCGTCTGGGACGGCAGCCTGGTCCGGGACGATGATGGCGTCTACCATCTCTTCGCTTCTCGCTGGGCGGACGACTCGGGCATGCGGCGTTGGCTGACCGACAGCAAGGTGATTCGGGCCGAGAGCATGTCGCCCACGGGGCCATTCGAGTTCCAGGAGCAACTGGATGTGCTGAATGAACAGGCCTGGGCCGGTGACATGGCGCACAACCCCCGCATCCACCGGATCGGCAATCAGTACTACCTCTACTACATCGGCACCCACTGGGGCGAGTTCGACCCCGGTGCCGGGCGGGATGGCGACCGCGATCAGTGGGAGGGCATCCGCTTCAACCAGCGCATCGGCATCGCCAGCGCCCCTCATCCCGCCGGGCCGTGGACGCCCTACGAGGGGAACCCCATCCTTGAACCCCGCCCGGACTGCTGGGACGCCAAGATCACGGTCAACCCCTCCGTGGAAGTGCTTCCGGACGGGCGCGCCCTGATGATCTACAAGTCCACGCTAGGCAAGGGGTGCCCGCTGATCCTGGGAGCAGCGATCGCCGACCGGCCAGAAGGTCCCTTCGAGCGCACCGGGCCGTCGCCGCTGTTCGAGGACAATGTGGAAGACCCGTGTTTCTGGGCAGAGGATGGCCTGCAGTGGATGCTGGTCAAGGACATGACCGGCGCCGTCTGCGGCGTGCGCCATGGCGGCGTGCTGTATCACTCCAGCGATGGCCTGAACTGGGTACTGGCCGATCCCCCCCTGGCCTACGACCGCCAGCTATGCTGGCAGGATGGTGGGGCCGTAGAAGCCCAGTACGTGGAGCGTCCCTTCGTGTATCTGGAAGATGGACACCCCCGCTGCCTGCTGAACGCCGTTCTATATGGTGACGAAGCCAGCGGCGTGCTGGTGCGCGAACTCAGGAACTGAACGCCGCACCATGCCACGCCGGTCTTCATGAACGATCCAGACTAGCCAGATTCCGCCGCTTCCTCAACGGCAAGGAGTAGCTGCCATGTCCCGCAAGATCCGTCTCGCCACCACCTGCCTGCGCGGCCAGCTCCGAGGCACGCCCGAGCAGGCCTGCGAATCCCTCGGTGCCATGCTCACCGCAGTCTGGCCTCAGCAACCCGATATCGTCTGCCTGCCAGAGACCTTCGCCACCGGCAGCCAGGGGGGCCGGGCCGCAGACCATGGCCAGCCGGCACCGGGCCCAATCACCGACTACTTCGCCGCCCTGGCCCGCACGCACCGGACCTACATCATCTGCCCGCTGCTTAGATGCGAGGAGGGCAAGGTCTTCAACTCCGCCGTCATCCTGGGCCGCGACGGCGAGATTGCCGGAATCTACAACAAGGCCCACCCGGTCACTTGCGGGTCGGATTTCTGTGAAATGGAGAAGGGCGTGACCCCTGGTGCCGAGGATGTGCCGGTGTTCGATCTGGACTGCGGGCGAATCGGCGTCCAGATCTGCTTCGACATCGAGTTCCCCGAGACCTGGGCCTGCCTGGCGGACAAGGGCGCGGAGCTGGTGTTCTGGCCGTCCGCCTACGATGGCGGCGAGCCCTTGGCAGCCTATGCCCAGATGCACAACTACTACGTGGCGTCTGCAGTCTGGAGCACCCACTCGCGGTTGGTGAACGCTCTGGGCGAGGAACTGGACCGGACCGGGCGTACCAGTTGGCTCTGTCGCGAGATCGATCTGGATTACATGGTCGTTCACAACGACTTCCACCATGGGCTGATGGATGAACTGGGCCGCGAATACGGGCGCGCGGTGACCACCCGACAGGTCCCCGAATCCGGCAAGATCCTGATCGAGGCACCGGGCCCAGATCTGTCCCTGGCAGCAGTGGCCGAACGCTTTGGGCTCGTCCCCAGGCGCGAGTACATCGCCCGCCACCGCGAGGCCTACACGGTCCTGCGCAGGGGCGAGACCCCACCCCCGCAACAACCCGCCTTTGCCGGGCGCCCGCCATACCAAGTGGTCCCCTTGGCCGAGTGGGAGAAGACCCGCGCGCAGTAACTCGCCGTTCAGCGGCTCCGCTTCTGGTCAAGATCCCGGTAGCGGCGACGGTAGGCGCTGGGAGACATGTCGATGCGGGCCTTGAACTGGCGGGAGAAGTAGTTGCTGTCCGAGAAGCCGACTTCGTGCCCGATGGCACTGATCCCCCGTTCGGTGTCGCGCAACAGCTCCGCCGCCCGCTGGACGCGGAGGGAAAGTACATACTCGATGGGCGAGCAGCCCAGGCGCTTCTTGAAGGAATGGCTGAGGCTGCTGGGGGACATGTGGACCAGCTCGGCCAGATCGGCCAGCCGCACATGCCCGACGAAATGCTGCTCCAGGTGGTTGGTCACGGTGGTCAGCCAGCCGTGGCGTGCGCAGGTCGGTTCCTGAGTCATGTGCCCCGGTGCTTCGCGGCAGACCAGGACGACCAACTCGGTGAAGGCGGCGGTGGCCGCCAGGCGCCAGCCGGGGGTCCGCTGCTCCTGCTCCTTGGCAATCCGCTGGACGATGCTCTTCGCCTTCTTCAGGGCACTGCTGTCCAGATGGACCAGGCGCGTAGCCAGGGAGGGACGCCCAGTGAGTTGGTGCCCGGCATCGAAGAGGCGCGGGTAGGCAACGAGAGTGTCGGAGAGCGAGTCGGGCAACTCCAGCCCCCCGAGGTCGAACAGGACATTCTCGACCCCGAGAAACTCGGTGTTCCGGTAGCCATGCTCCGAGGGAGGATGCATGACGAAGACATCGCCGCATTCGAGCGGGGAGACGGTCGTCTCGGCGTCCGGGGTGGCCTGGAATACATGCACCGCATGGCCCCGTGTCACCAGGACCAGCTCGGAGAACTCATGGCCATGCATACCCGTGGGGAACTGCACATCCAGTCCGAACACGCACAGGGGCAGTCCTGCGTGCCGGAAGTAGGCTTGCTTCGGTTCGCGCCAGCTCACACCAGTTCTCCTGTGTTTCGGAGGCACCCGCACAGCCCGTCCTTCCGTTCTCGTGACTGTACCACAGAAACGACCCATTTTCCACATATTCCGCAGGATCATGCTAGCCTGGATTACTCATGCGAATCTACTGCGAGCCTGAATTTGGCTGTCCGGCTTCCTCTCTGCCATTCCAGGCGCAATATTGTCGTAACCGGTTCCCCAGCCGGGATTCTGCGGAGATTCTCCCCTGACGAGGTCGCCGATATGCGAAAGAACCACTGTTTCGCCGGACTTGCTGCACCGCTTTTCCTTCTGTTTCTCACGCTGGCCGCAACTGGGCAGGACACGTTCCCGAAGCTGCTTGACTACCCGGTGGACCTTCCGGAGGAGGTCCCCTATCCGGAAGACCCCCATGGCATCTCCGGCACGCTGACACTGACGGCCGCGACCGACTACGAGGGAGAGGTGGCCACCGGAGAGGCCTACGTCGTGCGGTCGGGGGACGGAACCCACGACGGGCTGCGTTGCCCCGTGGTCATCGTCGAGGGGTTCGATCGCACCAACGGGCGCAACTGGCCGGAGCTGCGCAACGACCTCATGGCGGACGATTTCGGCCTGCGGATGCTGCGTGCCGGTCGTGACCTCGTGCTCCTGAACTTCGGCGATGGCACGACCCATATCCAGGCCAACGGGCACGTCTTGACGAAGCTCCTGGAATACGTGAACGCGAACCGGCACGATGCCGACGAACCACTGGCGGTGATCGGCTTCAGCATGGGGGGCTTGGTCAGCCGCTATTCCCTGGCTTGGTGTGAGACCAACGGCATCGACCACGACGTGGACGTGTTCGTCAGCTTCGATTCGCCGCAGGAAGGCGCGAACATCCCACTGGGAGGGCAGGAGGCATTGGCGTGGCTGAACGACCCTGCGCAAGCCGACCTGTTCGACAGCTTGGGAACCGATGAGCAGGCAGCTCTGAGTGCGCTGCACGAGTCCTACACCTGCCCAGCCGCGCAACAGATGTTGCTCTGCTACCGGCCCGGCGCGCGGGCGCGGGCCTTGGTCGGACCGCACCCCGCGCGAATCGCCCTGGAGAGTGAATTCGAGGCGCTTGGCGACTACCCAACAGCACCTCGGAAGGTCGCCATCGCCAACGGGTCCGGGCATGGCACGGATCTGTTCCACGATGCCGCCGCGCCGGAACTGCATGGGGCAGGCCTGCTTCTGGGCACTCTAAGCGAGATCATCCCGAGAACCGTGGTGGTGACCCTTGATGTCTATGCTGTATCCACGACGGAAGCCACCGTCTTTGAGGCGGACATAGATTGGGATCCCTTGCTTAACTTCGTGGGGAAGGTGGACACGCACGAAGTTTTCCGGGCACGGACCTCCCATGCCTTCGATGCGGCACCGGGGGCGTGGAGCAGCGATCTCTCAAGCACCGATGGGCTCACCGTGCCCGCTGGCCGTGAGAAACAGTGCTTCATCCCCACGGTCAGCGCCCTCGGCCTGCCCATCGGCCGGCTCTTCGAGGATCTCAGCCAGGATGCCGACCTGACGGCCAGCTCCCCGTTCGACGAGCTGTCCTACGCGGTGACCAATGAGGGGCACGTGGACCTCAACACACGCACCATGGGGGTCCTCGTCCGCAACCTCCTTGGCAACCTCGATCTCGACGGCGACGGGCTCTCCGATCAGGCCGAGTACGACGCGGGCACCTGGGGCTGGACCGTTGATACCGACGAGGACGGGATGGACGATGCCTGGGAGGTGCAGTGGCAACTCGACCCCTTGGTCGATGATGCGGACGGGGACGCGGACTTCGACGGGGCCACCAACCTGGAGGAGTACCTGGCCGGGACCAATCCCCGCACCCCGGAGAGCCTGATCTGGAACGACACCGTCGCCCGCCTCCACACCATTGGCCGGGCCATCCAGGACTACCAAGCCGCCCAGCGTGGTGCCCTGCCCGACAACCTGGCCCAGTTGGTGACCGAAGGCTATCTCGCGACCGACGTGTTGCTCAGTCCCCACGACCCCACGATCGGCAGCGACCCGCATCCCTACGATGGCGAGGAGTCCGACGCGGCGTATGACGCCAACTGCAGCTTCTTCTATCTCTTCTCCAACGCTGCGCACCCGGCTGGGGGCACCTGGCACGATGTCTCGGATGCCCAGCACGACGGGACGCTGCCGGACGCATCCTTCCCCCTTGTCCAGTGCTTCTATGGTGCTCCCGCCCCCGCAGAGGATGACGTGGGGGCCGCCACAGCACTCAACCTGGCCTACGATCTGACAACTGTCTTCGCCACCCAGGGCGACTGGGAAGCGGAACCCCCTCCCGGGGCCGGGCCGGTCCTGCGAGGGAGTGGTGACATTGCCTGTCCGCTTGGGGGCACGGTGATGTTCCCGCTGTGGAGCCCGTGGACCGACCAGCCGAACACCCTTGGCTTGGTTATCTTGCCACTGCGACGGGCCGGTCAGGTGCTGTTGGACGGGCGCTTCCTGGAAGTGCGGTTGGACGATATCGATCCTATGCCATTCGACGTTGCCGTGCAGCTGAAGCAAGGGGAAGCGGTACTGGACACCCAAGTATACCGGGTCCGGCCGGCGCGCCGGTCGCTCCCCATCGGTCTGTCGGCGGGATGGAATCTCGTCGGCTTCGCCTTGGCTCGAACGGACAACCCCGTGGAGTTCATCTTCGCGCGACGGGGGGGAAGGGCCGCCGTGGGCTCCGCCGTCTTCTGGGATGCTCCCGGGATCACCTACTGCCTTGATCGGCCATCCTACGCGCTCGTGCCGGGGCTGTGGCTCTATTCCGACACAGCTGGCGAGGTGGTGGCCGACGCCGTGCAGTTCGCGGCAGCCGAGCATGAGCTTCCCGCCGGGTGGAACCTCGTTGGCGTCACTGCAGACGTGCCACTTGCCGCCTGTGCTTCCCTGGACGCCTGCTTTGGCTGGAACCCGGCGGCTCTGCGGTATGAAGTGATCACGGCG
>JABGQJ010001739.1 GCA_018648945.1 Victivallales bacterium | reverse complement strand
TCGGTGTCGCCGTTCGCGGAGATACGGCCAACCTGGGCAATCTCTTCGGAACTGCGGATCTTCTTGGCGCGCTTCTCGATGTCGGCGACGACAGCTGTGACCGCCAGGTCGATGCCGCGCTTGAGATCCATCGGGTTCATGCCGGCCGCAACAGCCTTGGAACCTTCACGGACGATCGACTGAGCGAGAACCGTCGCGGTGGTGGTGCCGTCACCGGCGATGTCATTGGTCTTGGAAGCGACTTCCTTGACCATCTGGGCGCCCATGTTCTCGTAGGCATCGGGGAGTTCGATTTCTTTGGCGACGGAGACACCGTCCTTCGTCACCGTTGGCGAACCCCAACTCTTGGCGATTACAACATTGCGGCCGCGTGGTCCGAGTGTGACCTTGACAGCCCGGCTGAGCTGCTGAACGCCGGAGAGGATATGATCCCTGGCGTCCTCGCGGAATGCGATCTGCTTGGCAGGCATGGTAAGCGATCTCTCCGGTGGTTACGATATGATGGCGAGGATTTCTTCCTCG
>JABGQJ010001738.1 GCA_018648945.1 Victivallales bacterium | reverse complement strand
CCGGAGCGCCTGCCGGGTTACGAACTGGGGATGCTCCTCCATGCCCTGGCACACCGGCGCGATCCGCGCTGCGAGGCAGTGGCTCGGGTGCTCCTCGACCTCCGCGAGGCAACCGGGGTCTGGTGCGAATACTACAGCAACGGGTGTGGCAGCAACACGCGCTACCGCCCGTGGGAGAGCGCCATCAACCTCTGCGGTCTGCTGCACGCGGCCGATGCTGGACTCCTCTAGCCTGGATTGTCCATGCGAATCTGCTACGAACACGCATTGCACCGCGTCTCAGCCCGTTGAATCAGAACCCCGAGCTTGACGTATCCCGATACGCCTGCGCCCGACAACCTGGTCCAACGGGCGGATTCACAGCACACTGCGCGTTCTCGCAACGAAGCGCATGAACAATCCAGGCTCGCGCCCGCAGACCCACACCACCAACGGAAACGAGATCTGGCAATGGCCACGAACTGGACGCTGATTCGCCAGGTGATGAACGGCACCATCGACGCTTGCGAGGCGGTCGAGAAG
>JABGQJ010001737.1 GCA_018648945.1 Victivallales bacterium | reverse complement strand
CGTCTTGCCTTTCGAGAGGATCGCCTTGCAGGTGTCCTCCAGTCCTGTCCACGGGTAGTTCCCGAATCCGGGGGCATGTCCGTGACGAGTGTCGTAGCATGGGACGGGCATCCCACCGCCGATCTCCTGGTCGAAGCTGACGAGTGGAACGCCCAGACGAGCCACGCCCATAAATGTGTCAGTCAGGTTTTTCTGGGCATCTTTGCTGCCATGGCAGAGCCGAACGGAAAGTCCGCGCCAAGAAGCCCCGCCCTGCGGCTGGTCGTAGTGGTCCGCTTCGTAGAGCGTGCCGTCGGCGTTGCGAATGCACATGTCGCCGAGGCGTTCCAGGTCCGCACTGTCGTCGAAGCCGGGGCCATTGCCATTGGTTTGGCGTTTGACCACCCACCAGAACCCTGAGGTGAGCATCCCGACGCGATTGCCTCGTCGTTTGAGTTCGGCAGCCATGTCGGCCCAGAACGCGTTGCTGGGGAAAGCAGGCAGGTAGTGAATGCCCGCCCAGGTACCGCGGTTCTCCCAGCC
>JABGQJ010001736.1 GCA_018648945.1 Victivallales bacterium | reverse complement strand
GGTTCCACCTCTGGTGGCGACATGGCAGGCCTCGAGGTGCTGGTCACCGCGGGCGGAACCAGGGAGCCCATCTGTCCCGTGCGCTACGTGGGCAACCGGTCATCGGGGAAGCAGGGCCATGCCCTAGCCCGGGCTGCGGCTGCTCGCGGCGCCAAGGTGAGGTGCGTGACCACCCAACCCGAGACAGCGCCCGACATCATCGGAGTCCAGGTGCTGGCCGTCGAGACGGCAGCAGAAATGGCAACAGCGGTTCTCAGCAACTCCGCCACCGCCGACATCGTCCTGATGGCCGCAGCGGTGGCCGACTTCAGGCCGGTCGAGGTGGCCGGGTCGAAGCTCAAGAAGGCCGACGGCACCCCCGAGATCATGCTTGAACCGACCACCGACATCCTGGCCGAGCTGGGCCGCAACCGGTCACCGGGCCAGGTGCTCGTGGGGTTCGCCGCCGAGACCGACGACCTCAGGCAGAATGCCACCTCCAAGCTGGAATCCAAGGGGATCGACATGATCGTCGCCAACGAC
>JABGQJ010001735.1 GCA_018648945.1 Victivallales bacterium | reverse complement strand
TGGACGACGAGACCGGCGCGAAAAATTGCGCCGAAGGCCTCAAGCGACTCATGCCGCTCTGCGAAGAGACGGGCGTAACCCTCGTCATGGAACTCCTGAACAGCAAGGTCAATCACGCGGGCTACCAGTGCGACAAGACGCCGTGGGGCGCCGCGATGTGCGAGCTGGTCGGCTCGCCTCGCATGCAATTGCTCTACGACATCTATCACATGCAGATCATGGAAGGCGACATTATCCGCACGATTCAGACGTACAAGGATCGGATCGCCCATTACCACGTGGCGGGCAACCCGGGCCGCAAGGATCCCGACGACACGCAGGAGATCTACTACCCGGCCGTGATGCGAGCAATCATCGAGACGGGCTTCGATGGCTACGTCGCGTTCGAGTACTCGCCGAAGGCAGAAGATCGACTGCCGGAATTGGAACGAGCGATCGGAATCTTGGACGTGTAGAACATTCCATTGCACAACTATTCGCGGGGAGACGATCTCTCCCCGCATTTTTTATTGCTTTTATTGGA
>JABGQJ010001734.1 GCA_018648945.1 Victivallales bacterium | reverse complement strand
GGCAAGACCATCGAGACGGCACCGGATGCCTGGTGCTACCTGCGGGAGAGCAACATTAGAGTCAAGGGGCAACCCAAGCCGGTGAAAAACTTCGAGCGTTGGCTGTACCAGCGCGATGGCGAGGGCTGCCGGGCGCTGGCAACGGTCAAGGTGCAAGTCCAGAAACAGCTCAGCCATCATCCAAAGCACCCATACGACTACACCGCTCGCCGCACGGATCTGAAGGGTGGAAACTCATTCATCGGTTTCGCCTTGGATGACCGCTTTCTGTCTGGCGGCCCTCACCGAGTGGCCATCAAGGTGACCTACCATGACGTGGGAACAGGGACTTGGAGCTTGGTCTACACCAGCATTGGCGGGCAGAAGGAACGCGTGATACGCTGCGCGGATACGGGAAAGGTAAAGACCGCCACGTTCTTCCTCGACGACGCGCACTTTCGGGGCGCCAACATGGCGCATGACTTTGTGGTTCGAGCGGCCCAGTCGGATGCGGTCATCAGCTTTGTCCGCGTGATCGGGTTGG
>JABGQJ010001733.1 GCA_018648945.1 Victivallales bacterium | reverse complement strand
CCAACCCGATCACGCGGACAAAGCTGATGACCGCATCCGACTGGGCCGCTCGAACCACAAAGTCATGCGCCATGTTGACGCCCCGAAAGTGCGCGTCGTCAAGGAAGAACGTGGCGGTCCTCACCTTCCCCGTGTCCTCGCATTTCACCACGCGCCGCCTGATCCCACCGGGATCGGCGTATTCCAAGGTCCAAGTTCCCGTCCCCACGTCGTGGTACGTCACCTTGACGGCCACTCGGTGAGGGCCGCCGGACAGAAACCGATCGTCCAAGGCAAAGCCGATGAATGAGTTTCCGCCCTTCAGATCCGTGCGGCGAGCGGTGTAGTCATAGGGGTGTCTGGGATGATGGCTGAGCTGTTTCTGGACCTGCACCTTGGCCGTTGCCAGCGCCCGGCACCCCTGCCCGTCGCGCTGGTAGAGCCAACGCTCGAAGTTCTTCACCGGTTTGGGTTGCCCCTTGACTCTAATGTTGCTCTCCCGCAGATAGCACCAGGCATCCGGTGCCGTCTCGATGGTCTTGCC
>JABGQJ010001732.1 GCA_018648945.1 Victivallales bacterium | reverse complement strand
GGCCAACTACAAGGCGTATATCCTGGACCGTCACCTGCACTGCGTCCCGGTCGGATGCCCCGGGGAGCTCTGCCTGGGCGGTGTCGGCCTGGCCCGGGGCTATCTCGGCGACCCAGAGAAGACAGCGGCCAAGTTCGTGCCGAATCCCTTCGTGCCTGGGGAGCGCATCTACCATACCGGCGATCGGGTCCGTTGGCGCGCCGACGGCAACATCGAGTTCCTCGGCCGCATCGACCGCCAAGTCAAGATTCGTGGCTACCGCATCGAGCTTGGTGAGGTGGAGGCGACTCTCCTCTCCCATCCAGACGTCCGGGAAGCGACCGTCATCGACTGGGAGGCAGCCCCGGGGGACAGGAGGTTGGCGGCCTACGTCGTCGTTCCCGACGGCAATCCGGAGCGGATTGCGGGTGTCCGGCCCTTCCTGGCCGGGAAGCTCCCCGATTACATGGTCCCTGCGGTCATTGTCCCGATGGAGGCGTTGCCGGTGAACTCGAACGGCAAAGTCGACCGGAGTGCTCTGCCCG
>JABGQJ010001731.1 GCA_018648945.1 Victivallales bacterium | reverse complement strand
CGATCCTTATGTGATCTCCGCCAAAAAGGACGGCTACCGCTCCCGCGCCGCATACAAGCTGCTGCAGCTGGACGAAAAATTCGGCTTGCTGAAAAAGGGCTTGGCGGTGGTTGACCTGGGCGCAGCGCCCGGCGGCTGGACCCAGGTTCTGGTTACCGCCTTGGGTCCAAGGGGCAAGGTTCTGGCTGTCGACGTGATCGAGATGGATGCCATGGGCGGGGCGCAAACCCTGGTCGGCGATGTCACCGATTTGGAGACTGAAACGGCGATCCGCGCTGCCCTGGGCGGGCCGGCGGATTTGGTCTTGAGCGATATGGCGCCGCCCGCCACGGGGCATCGGGCCACCGATCATCTGCGCATCATTGCCCTGGCCGAGGCGGCGCTGGATCTGGCCAAAAGCGTGCTCTCACCGGGCGGCGGCTTTGTCGCCAAGGTCTGGCAGGGTGGCGCCGAGCAGGAACTGCTGGCCGCCATGAAACGGGATTTTGCCGTTGTCCGCCATGCCAAGCCGGAGGCCTCGCGCT
>JABGQJ010001730.1 GCA_018648945.1 Victivallales bacterium | reverse complement strand
AACAGGCTGGCTTTGGGATGATGGTTCACTGGGGGTTGTATGCGCTCCCCGCCGGCGAGTGGCAGGGACAGCGCATGCCCACCATCGGCGAATGGGTCCAGTCCTATTTCAGAATCGAGAACGCGACTTACGGCCGCCTTGCCGATGTTTTCAACCCGATCCTGTTCGATGCCGAAGAATGGGTGAAGTTAGCCGTGGAGAGCGGCATGCAGTACCTGGTGATCACCAGCAAGCACCACGACGGCTTTGCCATGTTTCATTCCAAAGTGGACCCGTACAATATCGTCGATGCGACGCCGTTTGGGCGGGATGTGATTGGTGAACTCGCCGAGGCCTGCAGCAAGCACGGTCTGAAGCTAGGTCTGTACTACTCGCAGGATCTGGACTGGCACGAACCGAACGGCGGCGGTTACCATCACGGGCATACCAACGCCGGCTCTATGAGTTGGACCAACGATTGGGACTATGCCGACAATGAGAAGAAGGACTATACGCAGTGCTTTGAGAGGAAGATCGTGCCCCAGG
>JABGQJ010000173.1 GCA_018648945.1 Victivallales bacterium | reverse complement strand
CAACCTACAGACGGAGCGGATTCATGCAGCAGCATTCCTTCATTGATTTCCTGGACGCGTATGGCGCAGCCCATCCGCCCGAGATGCGATATCGCGAGGGCGAGGACTTTGCCAGTTGGCGGACGAAGCTGCGCGCCAAGCTGGAGGGACTGCGAAGTCCCGTGCCGGAGCGGGTGGAGCCGATGCTGGAGGTCATTGAGGCGATCGAGGAGCCGGACCATACGCGATACGTGCTGGAGATTGCGGTGAGCGCCTGTTCTACGCTGCCTGCCTATCTATTGGTGCCGCATGGCTTGACGCCAGGCGAGAAACGCCCTGGGTTGCTGGTCTCCCATGGGCATTGCACGTATGGCATCGATGGGATCTGCGGGGTTGCGGGCATGGACGAGGGAGACAACCAGCGGCGGGCCTATGCCCTGTCCGCCGTGCGTAGCGGCTACGTTGTCATTGCCCCGGCTTGGTGGGGTTGGCAGGGACGCATGGGGCATCTGGAGCGGGTGGGGGCACGGGACAAGTGCAACGCCGCCCAGTTCGCCGCCTCCATGTACGGACTCAATGTGCTGGACCTGCACATCCAGGACGCCCAAGCTGCCATCGATGTCTTGGCTGCACGCCCCGAGGTGGATGCCAAACGCATCGGCTGCATGGGCAACTCCTACGGCGGACGCACAGCCATGTGGTTCACGATCTTCGACGAGCGGATCGCGGTCTGCGTGGCCTCGGGATGCATGAACACCTTCCGGGAACGCTCGCTCAAGCTCTCCTCCTGCGGCATCCAGTTCCCACACGGTCTCCTGCGTTACGCGGACGTACACGAGCTGTTCTGCCTCATCGGGCCCCGGCCTCTGCAGCTACAGGCAGGGAAGCAGGATCCGTTGATCACGCCGGCAGACCGGGATGAAATCGAGAAGACGGTCCGGAAAGCGTACCAACAGCTCGGCCGCGAGGGGAATCTGGACTACGCATTGCACGAGGAAGGGCATCTGCTGATCTGGGATCTGGCCGAGCCGTTCCTGCGGCGGCATCTATAGGTCCGCGAGCCAGTCGTTGACCTGGGCGTCGCTGGGCATGCGCCAATCGCCGCGCGGACTGAGGGCGATGGTTCCGACCTTGGGGCCATCGGGCAGGCAGGAGCGCTTGAACTGCTGCTGGAAGAACCGGCGCAGGAACTCGCGCAACCACTTGCGCAATGTGGCCTCGTCGTGGGTATCAGCGAAGGCCTGCTGGGCAAGGAAGAGGACCTTGGCGGGAGAAAACCCACAGCGCACGGCGTGGTAGAGGAAGAAATCGTGCAGCAGGTAGGGGCCGACCACATCCTCGGTCTTCTGGGCAATCTCGCCATTCTCGTCGGGGGGCAGGAGTTCGGGGGAGATGGGGGTGTCCAGGATGTCCCGGAGAATGGCGGCGACGGTCTCGTCGGCCTTGTCGTCGGCGTAGTAGCCGATCACATAGCTGACCAGGGTCTTGGGGACGCCGGTGTTGACCGCGTACATGCTCATGTGGTCGCCGTTGTAGGTACACCAACCCAGGGCCAGTTCGGAGAGGTCGCCGGTGCCGACAACGAGGGCGCCATGCATGTTCGAGGCATCCATCAGGATCTGCGTACGCTCGCGCGCCTGGACGTTCTCATAGGCAATGTCGTGGGTGGTGCCGTCGTGACCGATGTCGGCAAAGTGCTGCCTGCAGGCGGCGGTGATGGATACGGTGTCGAGCGGGATGCCGAGGGCCTCGCAGAGGGCGTCCGCATTGCCCTTGGTACGGGCCGTCGTGCCGAAGCCAGGCATGGTGATGCCGCGGATGCCGGAGAGATCCAGGCCGAGCGAGCGGAAGGCCTCGATGCAGACAAGCAGGGCGAGGGTGGAGTCGAGACCACCGGAGAGGCCGATGACCACGCTCTTGATCCCGGTGTGGTGCAGGCGGGTCGCGAGGCCGGTGCTCTGGATCGCGAGGATCTCCTGGCAACGCTCGTGGCGACGGGTGGGGTCGCCGGGCACGAAGGGGGTTGGGGGCACGCGGCGCTGAAGCTGCTCGCGACACGTCTGCGAGGCGGAAAATGCCGCCATGAGACCCGCGTCACCACCTGCCACCTGCCGGTTCAGGCTGAAGGTCTTGCGGCCAAGACGTTCATGCTGGAGGAACTGCACATCCACATCGGCAAAAGTGAGCTGCGCCGAGCGTTGGAAGCGGTCACTCTCAGCCAGCATGGTCCCGTTTTCGGCGATCAGGCAGTGCCCACCCATGACCATGTCGGTGGTGGATTCCCCCACGCCCGCCGAACAGTAGGCATAGGCGGCGAAGCAACGGGCGGACTGCTGGGATACGAGCTGCCGACGGTAGTCCGCCTTGCCAACCAGGTCGTTGCTGGCGGAGGGGTTGACCAGGACCGTCGCGCCTTCGAGCGCCCGGTAGGAACTGGGAGGGATCGGAGCCCAGAGATCCTCGCAGATCTCGACGGCAAACACGAAATCGGGGTGCTCGCGACAGGCGAAGAGCAGGTCGGTCGCAAAGCTGACCGCCTGTCCACAGAGGCCGATCTCGCAGAGCTCCACGTTCTGCCCGGAGGAGAACCAGCGCGGCTCGTAGTACTCGCCATTGCCAGGGATGAAGATCTTGGGAACAACCCCGAGAATCTCGCCCGCCTGCACGACCACGGCGGCGTTGAACAACTCGCCCCCGAGCGACAGAGGCAACCCGAGCACGAAGACGGGGCCGAGAGCGGTGGTCCGGGCCAGGAAGTCGGCCAAGCCCTGCTCTGCGGTACACAGCAGATGGGTGTTCAGGAAGAGGTCGCCACAGGTGTAGCCGGTGATGCAGAGCTCGGGAAAGACCACGAGATCGCAGCCCGCTTCTGCGGCTTCCTCAGCCGAGGCCACCAGGCGATCCACGTTGCCAGTCACGTCCGCCGCGCGCACCTCGGGCACTGCCGTGCCGATTCTGACGTAGCCAAACTCGCGGATCATGGTTCGCTCCCGTGACGACCGGCTACTGAGCCGGCGGATAGAGGGTCATGAAGTGGTCGTGGAAGTCCTGGAAGGTCCCCGCTTCGAGATGCTGCCGGACCTGACGCATGGCTTCCAGATAGAAGTGCAGGTTATGCAGCGTGAGCAGGCGCAGACCGAGAATCTCGTTCTGATTCAGCAGATGGCGAATATAGGCCCTGGTGAAGTTCCGGCACGCATAGCAGCCGCAGGCTTCGTCGATGGGGCGGAAATCGGCCTTGTAGCGCCCTGCCTTGACCGGCATGGTGCCGGTGGGCGTGTAGGCGCTGCCATTGCGACCAAGGCGAGTGGGCAACACGCAGTCGAACATGTCGACGCCCCGGGCCACCCCGGCGACCAGCTGGCGGGGGGTGCCGACGCCCATTAGGTAGTGGGGCTTCTCCGGCGGCAGCACGGGCGCGCACCAGTCCAGCACCTCCAGCATCTCCTTCTCGGGCTCGCCAACGCTGACCCCGCCGACGGCGATGCCGTCGAAGCCGAGAGCGGCGATCTCGGTCACGGCCCGCTCGCGCAGGTCTTGATAGACTCCGCCCTGGCAGATCCCGAAAACGAGTTGCCCTTCCGCGCGTGGTTGTTCGCGGCAAGACGCAGCCCAGCGCATGGTCAGTTCCAGCGACTCCAGGGCCTGCTCATGAGAGGCTGGGTAAGGGGTGCATTCGTCAAACGCCATCGCGATATCCGAACCGAGGGTGGCCTGGATGGCCATGGCTTCCTTCGGTCCGAGGAATAGCTTTGAGCCGTCGATGTGGCTCTGGAACTCAACCCCGTCCGGGTGCATCTTCCGCAGCTTGCTCAAGCTGAAGACCTGGTAGCCGCCGCTGTCGGTCAGGATCGCCCGATCCCAGCCCATGAACCGGTGCAGCCCACCCGCCTCGCGCATGATCTCCATGCCGGGGCGCAGGTTGAGGTGGTACGTATTGCCGAGGATGACCTCGGCGTTCATCTCGTGGAGCTCACGCGGGGAAACAGCCTTAACCGTGGCAGCGGTGCCGACGGGCATAAAGATGGGGGTCTGCACCTCACCATGGGCAGTGCGCAACACGCCCCGGCGCGCAAAGGACGAGGAGTCCTGTTTGAGGATCTCAAAGCACATGAATGACCCTATTCCGCTGATTCGCGGATGTCGAATTCCAGTTTCCAGGAGCCCTCGCCAGCCACATGGTCGCACCAGAGCTGGATGGTGCCGATCTCGGTGAGCTCGGTGCGGAGACGCACGGGTACCAGGGAGCCGACCGGGCCGGTCAGTTTCTCGTCCGCAGGCAGTTCGGCAACCACGGGCGGTAGCTCCTCCAACTCGTCTTCGCTCCAGTCGAACAGGCACTCGCCCACGGGATCCTCGGGGCGCACGGTGCTGGAGAAGACGCGGAACTCGGTGGGTTCACCCACCACGAGCCCCAGGCCCTCGGCAGCCACATCCACGGACGAGCCCTCCTCGAGACCAAAGTTGACCACGCAGAGCGCTTCCATGGGCGGCGCAAAGCCGGGCACTGCGGGCAGGCTGGACTCGATGCCGAGGTAGTAGGAACGGGCGCTCCCAGCTTTGATACGAACCCCGCCGCCACGCTGGACAATGCCATACCACGCAGCACCCAAAGCCACGGAAAGGTCGGGATCGTGCCGGTCAAGCACGGTGATCGTGTAGTCGGGATACTGGTTCCAGCCCTGGATCGCATCGGTCACGCGATTGCGGAAGGCATCGGCCTTGGTCACGCCACCATTGAAGAGGACCACGTTCGGCAGGCGCACATTGCCCTCCTCGTCCTCCAGGCGGTGGCGGTCCAGGAAGGCGGCCAGGTGCTTGGTGAGCCCAGGATCGGCCGCGTAGTCCAGCCCGAAGGTGCGCAGGCCGACCTTGCGCCGTTCGGCAGGCCGGTCGTCGAGGGTGCAGGCGGGGAAGAAGCCGTCCACCAGAGCGGCATGCAGTTCCTCGGCCGTGATCTCGGTAGTGATCGTGCCGCCGACCAGACCGGTGCCGCGCCCGAGGATGGTGAGGGGCTGGGCCGTCTCCGCACCTGCACCGAGGTGTTCCTTGGCGTCGCGGCAGGCATGGGTGAGGGCGGCGATCTGGTAGGCGTCGAGGCGAGTGCCCTGATCACGCTGGATCTTGGCGGCCATGGTGTAGGCCAGAGTCAGGTCCATGTTGTCACCGCCCAGGAGCGTGTGTTCGCCCACGGCCAGGCGTTCCAGGGCCAGGTCGCCCCCATCGTCAAGCACGGCGATGAGCGTGAAGTCGGTGGTGCCGCCACCGATGTCACAGACCAGGATCACGTCCCCGTCGGCCACGTTCTGCCGCCAGTTCTCCCCCTGGGTATGGAGCCAAGAGTAGAAGGCGGCTTGGGGCTCCTCAAGCAGGCGGACGTTCAGGCCGGCCTGGCGGGCGGCTTCCACGGTCAGTTCGCGGGCCACGGCATCGAAGGAGGCGGGCACGGTGAGCATCACGTCCTGATCCTCGAGCCGGAGCGACTGGTCCTCGCGCGCCATCTGCCAGTTCCAGGCATCGCGCAGGTGCTCAAGGCAGAGCCGGGAAGCAGTCACCGGTGAGATGCGCCGGGGCGGGGCCGTGCGGTCATAGGGGAGAACGTCGGCCCGGCGGTCCAGATTCTCGTAGCAAAGCCAGGATTTGGCGGAGGCAACCACCTTGCCCGGCGTGCGCGACGCGACCTGCCGGGCATAGGTGCCGACCACTTGGGTCGGCGGGGAGTCGTGCCAGGGTAAGGCGAGCGTTTCCGGGACCTCGTCGTGCGCTTCCGGCAGGTAGATGAAGGAGGGCAAGGCAGGGCGTTCGGCTACCTCACCGGGGGCGACCAACTGGGGCACGGGAAGAACCCGGACCCGCCGCTCGCCCTCGGGCACCACGGTGTCGACGAAGGCAAGCGCGCAGTTGGTCGTGCCCAAGTCAATACCAACGACATATCTGGAAGCGTCCATCCGGACCTCCGAAAGACTACTCGACCACAGCCCAATCCGGGCACAGCAAGGGAGTAGCACAATGTAACCTTGCCCCCCGCAAAACCCAAGATGCGGGGCGGGAGGAAGGAAGCAGGTCGAATGTCGGGTCCCGACGGGGAGGCAGGACAAGCGTCGAATCCACCCGCAGGGGGCGACCACCATCCGCCCGGGGTGCAGAGCCGGTGGTCGCCGGGCGAAGAGGCTCTTGGGTTCCGTGGATTCCCGATCCCGATCCCCCATGCCCATCGTCGCGAAGACCACTGATGAGCGAGAGCCGGGCGCAGGCGGGCCAGGGAACCGTCACGCTCGGGTTGGTTCCCTGCGCGGCTATGGAATTGCGTGCGTTAGAGGGTTGCGGTGGAGAGCTCGCCAACGGACCAGGCTAGATAATATTGGACTGCAGCTTGCATTCTCCGGGAACGGCCCGCATTATGAATAATGTGTGAAGAGGTCGGCGGTCGGGGGTTGTCGTTCCGACAGAACCGCAGCCCTCGTGAAGTCCAACGGTCTGTGTTAGGAAAAACCTTAAGGAGCTGCGCGCATGAGACGGGAAAAGGGTTTCACTCTGATTGAGCTTCTGGTCGTGATCGCCATCATTGCCATTTTGGCGTCAATGCTGCTGCCAGCCCTAGCACAGGCCCGTGAGAAGGCGCGCCAGGCATCGTGTATGAGTAACACGAAACAGGTTGGTCTCGGCTTCCAGATGTACACTCTGGACGCTGGGGATCGGCTGCCCTATTGCTGCTCGAGGCGTCCGCGCACCGGGAGGAACGGCGGACTGAACCAGGATCCATGGTGGCGCCCGGGCGCCTACGGGACCACCGACGTTCGCTACAACGGCCTGCTGAGTGCGTACGTCAACGACCGCGATGTCTGGGAGTGCCCCTCCTCGCGGCGCGGCGTCAACTCGTATGCAGCTTCGCGGCAGCTGCTGCAGAGCAACAGTGGTTGCGATTACCAGATGCTTGCCAAGGTCAAGAGCACCAGCTCCAGAGCCATGTTCGGGGACGCGATTGGCACGCGCGGCATCTGCGGCACGAACCGCTCGTCGTCCTGCAACGGCCGCTGGGGTCGCGGCAACGACAGTGCTGGGCACCACGCTTCCTGGCAGGTACATGGTCAGATGGGCAATGTGGGCTTCGTCGATGGCCATTCCGAGGGGCGTAAGGTGCCCTCGGGTCCCATTGGTCAGACTGAGTGTCTGGAGCTCTGGAAGAACTTCTGACCCAACAACCCGATCGAGTAGTTTACAGGCGCTTCGCCGCACACCGGCGAAGCGCCTGTTCATTGCACCCCTTGCTCCGAGACCACGATGCTCCTGGTGGAAGCATGGGGCCGGCTGTCTATCCCCCCCGTAACCGGAAAGCGATTCCCTACCAACAGTCGGGACACTCGCGCCCCGCGAGTATGCGGCCGCCCCAGCCGCTCAGTCGTGGACGTGGCAGGCGAGACCCTTAACCCGGACGCGGAATCTGGGGAACTCACGGTCTGGGGAACAGCCTGTTGAGCTCCGCGGGTTCCCTGGATAATGTCAGATTGCTGTTTGCATTTTCCGGAAATGGCCTGCATTGTGGATAATACGTGAATCAGTCGGAGGTTAGGTGGTTTGCGGCTCGGACGAGAGCGTAGGCCCAGTGAAGTCTGAGGTAGGAAACATCAAGGAGATGTGTGTATGAAGCAGGAAAGAGGTTTCACACTGATCGAGCTCTTGGTGGTGATCGCCATCATCGCCATTCTGGCTTCCATGCTGCTGCCGGCCCTGTCGCAAGCAAGAGAGAAGGCACGGACGATCTCGTGTACGGGCAACCAGAAGCAGATCATGCTGAATGTGCTGATGTATGCCGATGAGAACAACGAGATCTGGCCGCTGGCCTATGACGGACCGCGCGGCAGGTCGCACCCCTACTGCGAATGGTGGTACGCGGTCGGTGGCGGCAGGAATGGCTCCTACACTGAAATCGAAGAGTACTTCATATGCCCGACCTACGGCAGCGCCCGGACCAAGGGCAGCTCGCGGCCGGGAAGCTACGGCTGGAACATCTACGGCACCGGAACGCTGAGCGGATCGCAGCACTGGGGCATGGGATACCTCATGGGCAGTAGCACGTTGCATTACCGGACGGGCTTCATGGGGCCTCGTACGTCCCCAACCATCGAGAAGCCGAGCGAGACCATCGTCCTGGGCGACAGCCGGGAAGCTGCCTACGGAGGCAACGGCGTCTACATCATCGGGTATTCGTCATCTGCCTACATGCCCACATGTCATCGCAAGGGCGGGAACTTCTCCTTTGCCGACGGCCACGTTCAGTGGTACAGCGCTGCGGTCATCTACCGCAGGGATCTGTGGAACGTGGACAAGTAGGCCAGCCTGACGGTACTTGCTCTCCGCCGTTGATCGACTGCGGCCTCGAGGCGTTGCACCAGCGGCTCCCCTCTCTGGTGTTCCGCCCCGGAGCACCCCCGGAGTATGGGGAAGGCTTCCTGTGATGTCCGTTCCGTGGGGGTGATGATGAAGGGGGCAGCGATCTGTAGGTGCGTGCTGGTGATTGCGGTCGGCCATCTCGCTGCATGCCGAACAGAGCGAGGCATGGGCAGCAGGCCTCGGGAAACGGCCGAGCCGTCGCGCAATCTGGACTTCCCTCCTTCCGGGCAGCTTGGTTCTTGGCATGGGAACACGTCGCCGTCCCTCACGACACTCGACACTCCTGGCTCTGGGGACCAAAAGAGACTGTCCCCTTCCCTTCGTGGCTGTTCCTCCGTGGCTGGGACGGCGCTTCGCTTGACAGGACGGACAGGCTGGCAACCGTGCGCTGAACGACGAGCCGGGACCAGAACCCGGCGACTGATGGCAGCCGTTGGACGGGACATTTGTGCGGGAGGTCAGCATGGCGACACGTCGAGAATACCTTGTCGGTTCGGCGGCAGTTCCTGCCGAGGATCGTTCGGGAGAGGCCGGCGAGCGGTTGCTGAGGCTGCTGAGCATCCAGGCAGCGCATGGCCTGAAGTGGGTCGGGGACGTGACCGCTGAGGCTGGCGGGGGCGACGAGGAGTTTGCCGTGCCAAGCGGCAAGGACATGGCGTGGCCGTTGCATGTGCTCTACAACGCAGCGACCAACGCCTACATGTTCGCCGTGCTGGCACGATTCGGAGTGCCGGGCGTGAGCATGGGGGGGATTTCGCGCGAGCGGATGGAGCAGATGAGCGTGGCCATGGTCCGGGCCGTGGCCGAAACCCATCCGGTGAACGGGGACCCCGAAGCGGCAGCTGTCCGCTGGGGGAAGTGGTGGGCTCTTCGCATGGACCACCTCTTCGGGATGGGCGCGTGGCTCCTTTGGGAGCAACTTCCCCCGGTGACTCAGGAACTGGTGGCGCGGATTCTGGAGCACGATGCCGATCTCTACAACCAGGACCAGGCGCCGGCACTCCTCTACGATGACACACAGGGCGAGAGCAATGCCTGGACAGCCGGGGGGCTCGCCCTGGCCCACTGCATGCTGAAGCAGCATCCGCGGCGAGGATTGTGGGGCGAGAAGGCCAAGGAGTTCATGATCTCTGCCTACGCAACGGAGGCGGATGTGACCAGTGAACGCGTGGTTGATGGCAAGCCCCTCAACCGATGGCTGCAGGCGCCGAACGCGTTTCCCGACTACACCGTGGAGAATCATGGCTTCATCCACCCGATCTATATGGCGGCGATATCGGAAATGGTGCGATCCGCCATCTGCTACCGTCTGGCAGGGGAACCAGTGCCACAGGCGGCGACATTCAACGCGGATCACGTGTTCGATGCGCTCGCTCTCCTCAGTCTGCCGGACGGGAACCACCTCTACGTCCAAGGCACCGACTACGACCCGCGACGCATGGACTCCTTCCTCCAAGCCTGCAATGTCCTCGCCCTGAAACCGGACCCGCTCAGGGAGGCCTGTTTCCTGCGGGTGCTGAGGAACATGGAGCGCATGGCCCAGGAGCGCCCGGACATGCACATCAGTGGCGATATCGCCTTCGCGTTCGACTTTGGGACTGCTTGGGGACTGACCGAGAACTACCTGATGCGCCGATTGTTCGGGGGGCCTGCGGAGGCCATCCCGGAGGAAGAGATAGAGGGGCAGCTAGCCAGCGTGCGGGTGAACGAGCTCGGCAAGTTCGCCATCCACCGCACGGCGAACGCGGTATCGAGCTTCAGCTGGCATGCCATCGAGCGGGCGTCCCAGGTCATGGGGATCACCATGCCCCTGGACAAGGACGTTCTCTGCTGCGCGCAGGCGGGCGGCAGCTACATCGGCGAGGTAGTGGTGGACGCAGCAGTTGCGCCCTCTCCTCTCAAGGTCCTTCGCCACAGTGCCCATGCGCGTGAAGATGGGTTCGGCGTGGTGGCGAAACTCGCGCGTTGCTCGGGCACGGTGACCCAGCACTGCGCATTCGTGTCTCTGCCGGACGGTCGGAGTGTCTACATGGAGCACCGGGTGGCGCGGGAAGCCATCTCGCTGGTGTCGGCAGAGAGCGGTACCGTGTGGATCTACGACGACCTGCGTTGGCCATTCCAGAAGCGCCCACGGGGCTTCTTCTCCAAGGGGGGAACGCTGCAACCGGTTTCTGGCCGGCCCTGTCAGGGAAACTGGCTCAACCTCGACGACCGCATGGGCTACGTGGCGCTGGGCAGCGAGTCGTTCACTCTCACAAAATCGACGGAACGCTACCACACATGGCGCTTGGCCTTCGCCCACACCGGTTCCGGGGAGAACCGGCAGCGCTATACCCCCGGCCAGACGATCAGCCGCTTCGTGCTCGTATCATGCCCCAACCAGAAGGTCCGGGAGACAGAACGCATGGCCGCAGACATGGCCGGCTGCGGCTACTCCATCGGTCCGGATGAGACGCTAACCCTCGCTCTCAGTCCGTATGTCGTCCATGCCAGTTTGGGGGAGCCAACCGCACCGAGACCCGATGGCAGCGCCAGCCCCCATTCCCCACAGTGGTCAGCCGGCTGGACGATGCCGTGAGCTGGCGAGCGGCCAGAACACCCCGCGCGCCGAAGGGGGCGGTGGAAACAGGCGACAGGCATTTTTGGAGGGGAAACAGGGGACAGGCAATTCTGGAGGGGCCATCATGGGCTTCTCGCGACACGATGTCCGTTGCGCCGCCGCAAGCCGAGTCCTCTACTGCTCTGCTGAGAGCTCGCTCGCCCTCTTGTCCCGTGCGTACAGAATGGAGTCGAGCAAGAGCGAGAAAGGCAAATCCGCAGTAGTAAGGGCAAGGGGCAGAATGCAGGCCACGACGAGGGCCTGGTTGAACTCCATCAACTCCTCGAACTCATCAGCGTTCACCCACATGCTGTTGGTCTCCTTGTAGCCGGCCAGGCCTGGGTACGTGCCCGTTCTCCCAGTGTCCCTCTCGATGAACGACACGCACGAGGTGCTGCTGAGCAGGATCAGAAGCACAACTGTGATGGATATGAATGCCTTCAATGCTACGCTCCCTTTCCGAACAAGCCGATCTGTCATGC
Source organism: Victivallales bacterium (assembly GCA_018648945.1). The sequence continues at coordinate 839 of JABGQJ010000173.1, read as the reverse complement.
CGCCTTCCTCTCCCGCGAGGTGCCGGCTCCAGAGCGTCGTCCGCACGATACACTCGATGCAAAGAGAAGTCATGCCCCGCACGAGCAACCATGATGGTAAGCCCAGCGCCACGCTCCGTCAGAGACCGCGCCGATGCCATCGATGGTTCCGGCCTCCTCTTCCTCGGCTTCGGTCTCCAGGCAGGAAATAGGGAACGGGCTATTTCGCTCTCCAGTCGCCGGGTGAGTCAGTTGCGGACGCCGGGAGCGCCGGATCCAAGGGGGCCATGGGCGCCGGGTGCGGTCGGCAGCGGGCCGTTCCCGTGTGCAGCGCCTGACGGGAGGGATGCCGGCTGGAAGCCAGCGCTCCCGGCCTGCGTCCCAACGGGCGAAGGGTCCCATCGACTGCGAACGCTGGGAGCGTCGGCCGCGCGCAATCGCGCCCAGAAGAGCCCGTCCCCGGGCCCTGTTTAAGTGGTGACACCACCCTCTGGAGCCAGTTCTCCGCCTGTGGGCACGTAGCGGCACAACTCCAAGGCGAACAGCCTACGGCGCCACCAGCAAGCGCCCGGGATGCGTCGCCATTCGCGGCTCCGTCCCCTTCCCAAACCCCACGGCAATGTCCTCCACGGCCTTGGTGAGATCGAGACGCCAGGCCGCACGTCCATTGGCTGAGCCACGTGCCTGCACAGGGCACTGGTCGCGAGTGTTCTGGTCGACGGCGATGCTGCCGTCGGGCCTGCGCAAGGTCACCTGCACGGGCTCTCCCGGCACTTGGCTGGTCACACTCACGTCCATACTGGCGGCACCCTTCCCGGGCGCCACATAGGCGGGAACCTGATCACCAACCAGCTGAATCC
>JABGQJ010001729.1 GCA_018648945.1 Victivallales bacterium | reverse complement strand
CAACACCGGGTGCTGCGGGAACACCTTGGTGCCCAGCTCCCGCCGCCGGTCCGCGTAGCCCGCGCACTTGTTGACGTGGGCAATGAGCTTCAAGGCGTCCTGCTCGCTCTCCACCTTGGCCACGTCGGCCCCGGCCTGGTAGGCGTAGGCGCTGGCTTCGTAGTACTCGAAGGCCTGGAACAGAAGCTGGGCCCGAGCCTTCTGTTTGGCGGTCTTCGCCAATGAGATCGTCTTCTCCAGCAACTGGCGGCTGACCGCGATGTCCTGCTCCAGGTCCACATCCGCCAGGTAGCCGGGATGGTTGAAGCGCAGGTACTGCCCGCCCTTGGTAAACCATGGCGAGGTCAGAATGCGCCGGGTCCAGAAGTCTTCCCACTTGGCGTAGTAGGCGGCCAAATGCGGCGCCGCCTCGGGGCCGACACAGTGCTCGTACCAGTCCTTCAGCAAGACATCCACATCCGCCTGTGGATTCCACTGGAGCTTGAGCGAGATGTAGAGCTTCGGTCCCTCGCCCCAGTTGGGATA
>JABGQJ010001728.1 GCA_018648945.1 Victivallales bacterium | reverse complement strand
CAGGAAGCCGCCATCGACATCCGTGGTTTCGGGGTCAGAAGTCATACTCGTGTACTCGTTCTCCGTGATGGACGCAAGCTGAACCGTCCCGACCAACGCAGCATCAACTGGAGTCAAATTCCGCTGGCGAATGTGGAACGCATCGAGATCATCCACGGCCCGAGCGGCGCCGTCTACGGTGACCACGCTGTTGGTGGAGTGATCAACATCATCACCAAGAAGGGGGCTGAGGATCCGACCGGTGAAGTGGTTGTTGAGGGTGGAAGCAACGACATGAATCGCCAGGCACTGAGCACTGTCGGTAGCCTTGGGGACGTTGACTATGCCCTGTCTTTGGAGCGTGCAGAGACTGCGGGTTGGCGGGATCGAACCGGCACTCGCACGGAGGGCGCTGACTTGTCTCTCGGCTATGACCTAAGCGACGATCTTCGTTTGGATGTCAGCATGAGCTTCCTGCAGACTGATTACGAAATGCCCGGCTCGCTGAACAAGGCCCAGTATGAGGCCGATCCCAGAGCCGCCAAC
>JABGQJ010001727.1 GCA_018648945.1 Victivallales bacterium | reverse complement strand
ATAATTCCCGGGCGCGAGGCACCCGAGCGCTTCCCGGTGCGCTTCTTCCTGGTGGCGATGATCTTCATCGTCTTCGACATCGAGATCATCTTCTTCTACCCGTGGGCGATAGCACACAACGAGATCGGGCTGTTCGGCCTCGTGGCCGTGCTCATCTTCTCGTTCGCCGTGTTCGAGTCGTTCGTCTACCTGATCGGAAACGGAGCCCTCGAGTGGGGACCGCTCAGCCGTGAGGCACCGGGTGGAGGTGTCGTGTCGGCAGGTCGCACCTCCTCGACCACCGTCTCGCGTGCAGGCATCCGCCAGGTTGGCCTCGAGGGCCGACCCGGGGGTAACGCCTGATGAGACGCCTACCGATCCTGGGCGACGTGTCCAGGGTGGCCGACGACGGCCTCGAGGGCCTCGAACACAACTTCGTGACGGCGCGCATCGAGGACCTCGTGAAATGGTCGCGGGCACGCAGTTGCTGGCCAGCCACGTTCGGGCTGGCATGTTGTGCGATCGAGATGATGGCCACCGGTGCTGC
>JABGQJ010001726.1 GCA_018648945.1 Victivallales bacterium | reverse complement strand
CAGTCGGGAATCGCCTCCGCCTTGCGGTTCGCCGCCGACGCGCCATTCCGGATCTGGAATCCACGCGGCAACCCCACCACCACCGTCTTCAGCTTGCCCAACACCCCGTTCCGCACCAACTCGCACGCATGCCGAATCCGCGCATTGGAGCGGCGCTGCGTCCCCGTTTGCAGAATGCGTCCATAGCGCTCCGCCGCCGCGACAATGCTCCGGCCCTCGGCCACGGCATACGCCAGCGGCTTCTCGCAGTAGACATCCTTGCCTGCCCGCATAGCGGCCACGGAAAGCAGCGCATGGGTGTGATCCGGCGTACCGACCATCACCACGTCCACATCCTCCCGCGCCAACACCTCGCGGTAGTCGCGATAGGCCTTGCAGGCGCTCTTCTGCCCCCGTTTGGCGTAGGACGCATCCACCGCCTGACGGGCAGACTCCGCCCGCTTGTCGTCCACATCGCAGACCGCCACCACCTGCACCCGCGCATCGGTCAGAAACGCGCCCATGTTGGCCCGACCGCGACCGCCCAC
>JABGQJ010001725.1 GCA_018648945.1 Victivallales bacterium | reverse complement strand
ATATCCACCGCGGCCCGGGTCTGGCCGGAATCCCCAAGGGAGAGACCAAGGCTTTGCGCCTCTTCACCTACACGTATGGTTACCGAGGCATGGGAGGCCTGTATGGCACGGTCGGGTTGGATGGCCCCTGGGATGTTCGGCGCGTGCTCGGGACCGTGCCGGTGGAGCGGGATGGGTCAGCGTTCTTCCGCGTTCCTGCGAATGTGCCCATCGCTGTGCAGCCGTTGGATGCCGAAGGTAAAGCGCTGCAGCTCATGCGCAGCTGGTTCACCGCCATGCCGGGCGAGGTCATTTCCTGCGTGGGGTGCCACGAGATCCAGAATGAGACGCCGCCTCCACAGCGGACCGTGGCTGCTCGGAAGCCGGTTGTCGAGGTCAAGGACTGGCATGGAGCGGTTCGTGGGTTCGCCTTCTCCCGCGAGGTACAGCCTGTGCTTGATCGACACTGTGTTGCGTGCCACAACGGGACCACCCAGGCCAACACCAAACCGGTCTTCAGCTTGCGCGGTGACCCTCTTCCCAAGAAG
>JABGQJ010001724.1 GCA_018648945.1 Victivallales bacterium | reverse complement strand
GCCGGTACCGGCTGCCGCCTGCTCAACATTGCGGGCGATTTCAGATGTCGCCGCACCCTGTTCTTCGACCGCCGCCGCAATCGCCGAAGCGATTTCGCTGATCTCGCCGATGGTCTTGGTGATGCCCTGAATGGCCTGAACGGAATCCTGGGTGGCGCTCTGGATGCCGTTGATCTGACCACCGATTTCCTCGGTCGCCTTGGCGGTTTGGTTGGCCAGGTTCTTAACCTCGGAGGCAACAACCGCAAAACCCTTGCCGGCGTCACCGGCGCGGGCAGCTTCAATGGTCGCGTTGAGGGCCAGCAGGTTGGTCTGAGCGGCTATGTCGTCAATGACCGCAATAATCTTGCCGATCTCTTCTGACTTTTCACCGAGACCTTCGACCTCGCGGTACGCGTTGTCGACTGTCGCCTTAATGTTTTCCATGCCCTTAATAGTCTCAACCACCATGGCCTGACCATCTTTGGCCGCCTGGTTCGCCTCTTGCGAACCCGCTGCTACGGACTGAGCGTTGCCGGCGACCGTGTT
>JABGQJ010001723.1 GCA_018648945.1 Victivallales bacterium | reverse complement strand
AAAGACTGGCCGCCGCGGCGGACGAGATCCGTCAGCTGATGCGTGACCTGGATGGCGATCCGATCGAGCAGGACGAAGAAGCCTAACAAGCCCTAGAAGCCTACGGCGAGAGGATTGCGCCGGCCTTGACCAGGGCTTCGCGCAAGGTATCTATATCGACCTCCCCCACATCACCGGTACCGTTCGCGGCAAGGGCGGCGGCGGTGCCGGCGGCTTGGCCCGTGGCCATGCAGGCCGGAATTTCCTTGGTGGCGTTATGGACGCGCCGATCGACCGAGATGCACCGCCCCGATACCAGCAGATTGCCGACCCCACCGTGATGCAGGGCCCGATAGGGGATTTGATAGCGGGCGCCGTAACGGGTCCAGTGGCCGGTGACCGCGATGGCGTCATCGAAACTGCGTTGATCGTCGTCGGCGCCCAAGACATAGTCGCCGACCAGGCGGCGGGTCTCGGTAATGCCCAATTGATCGGCCGCATCGGCCAGATAGGCGTTGGCGAAACCGGGTACTTCCTTTCGCAGGCGGT
>JABGQJ010001722.1 GCA_018648945.1 Victivallales bacterium | reverse complement strand
TCTTCTTCACTGGTGGGATTGTCGAGTACAGATGAATCTTTTTCGGCGTTGGAGCCGAGAATTACGAGGAGCGTGGCGTCGCCGCCATCGTCCAAAATGAGATTGGGGGTGCCGCCGTCTGCCCATTCCATGATGCGGTGGGTGAACTCCCAGTATTCGTCCAGATTTTCGCCTTTATAAGCAAAAACGGGGATACCCAGATCAGCAACCGCGGCGGCTGCGTGATCCTGCGTGGAGAAGATATTGCAGGAAGCCCAGCGCACATCTGCGCCCAATTTGACGAGTGTTTTTATCAGCACAGCGGTCTGGATGGTCATATGCAGTGAGCCTGCAATCCGCGCGCCAGCTAAGGGTTTTGCCTGGCCATATTTTTTCTGCAAGGTCATCAAACCGGGCATTTCTTTTTCGGCAATGGCGATCTCTTTATGACCCCATTCGGCAAGTGACATATCTGCCACATAATAATCAGTCGTTGTTTCTTTCAATACAGTGTCTAACATTTTTTCTCCTTAACGAATTAATACATCC
>JABGQJ010001721.1 GCA_018648945.1 Victivallales bacterium | reverse complement strand
AGGGTCTTGGCCGGCGCCAGCTCGACCAGGCGGCCCGCGCACATCACCGCGATCCGGTCGGCGATATAGTCGACGACCGCGAGATTGTGGCTGATGAACAGATAGGTCAGCCCGAGGGCCGACTGGAGATCCTTCAGCAGGTTCAGGATCTGGGCCTGGATCGACACGTCGAGCGCGCTGACGGGCTCGTCGCAAATCAAGAGGTCGGGCTTCAGGGCCAGCGCCCGGGCGATGCCGATGCGTTGCCGCTGGCCGCCGGAGAAGCTGTGCGGGTAGCGATTGAAGAAACGGGGGTCGAGGCCGACCAGGCGCATCAGCTCGCGCACGGTGTCGGCGCGGCTTTCGGCCGTGCCGATATTGTGGATCACCAGCGGCTCGGCGATGATCTCGAACACGGTCATGCGCGGGTTCAGGGAGCCGAAGGGGTCCTGGAAGATGAACTGCACCCGGCGGCGGAAATCCTTGAGCTCGCGGCCCTTCAGCGCCAGCACGTCGACCGGTTCGCCGCCGTCGTAGAAGGTGACCGTG
>JABGQJ010001720.1 GCA_018648945.1 Victivallales bacterium | reverse complement strand
CGTCACCGGTCCAGAGCCAATCGAGTGGGAAACGCTGGCAGGCAGCCTCGGAGACGGCCACGGAAAAATCCCGAGCCCGTTCGAGCAGCAGATGAGCCAGGTCCGGAGCGGCGGCCAGATCGAGGGAGGCGTCCTCCATGCCGCGCAGGCGGCAGACCATCTCGAAGAGACAGGGAGAGACGTCGCAGCCGACGAAGAAGCGGTCGGCCCGAGCGACGACCGGCTGCATGCTCTGCAGGAGTGCGTCGATGCGGTCGTGGGGAAAACGGTAGGAGTGGACCTGATCGGGGGGAGCGGACTGCAGCGGAGAGTGGAGGATCTGGTTGAACGGGCCGCGTTTGATCCACTCGACTCCCCAGTCGTCGGTATGGGTTTCCCCCTCGTGTTCGTGGACGATGCCCTCCATGGCGTAGTTGTTGGCCACCCAGGCCTGGCGCACGTCGTCGCCCATGGCTTCGGCGACGTCGTCGGGATCGATTTCGAGCAGGTCGGCGAGGCGTCGTGCGGTGTCGGGGTGGAACCACATGA
>JABGQJ010000172.1 GCA_018648945.1 Victivallales bacterium | reverse complement strand
CCAGCCGAGTAGGTCGAAAAGGGCGGAGGTGCGCGTCTCCTTGGCGGTGGTGTTGGTCTGGCGCGAGAAAAGGTGCAGCAGCGACCACTTGTCGTAGCGCGGCGCGGTGCGCAGGTCGATCAGTGGCCAGGCAATCTCCAGGCGCTCGGCGCCTGCCTCCTCGTCGATTGCATGGTAGACCAACGGCCATGCCTTGACTGTCGGATTCTCGACGGCTGCCAAAGGCATGACTGCGCTCAGGACGAGAAGGGGAATCCAGAATCGCTTTGCCATCGTGCATCTCCTCGATCGCAGGGGTGTGTTCCCCAATATCCGCCACAGGATGGGTCGGTCAAGCTAGCCTGGACTATCCGGCGTCACAGTAGGCCGCGCATGGATAGTCCTGGCTAGATCCTCCCAGGAAGACCGGGGAGCAGGCTGTAGACTGCATTGCCGCCAACAAGAGTCGCTTTCACACATCCGCGCAGCTTTTGGCCATCGAAGGGCGTGTTGCGGGATCGGGAGTAGGAGGCCGCTACGTTGACGACGTGCTCGGCATTGGGATCGAAGACCGTGACGTCCGCCAGGGAGCCGATGGCCAGGGAACCCGTCTCCAGACCGAGGATCTGCCGAGGGCCGCTGGTGAACACGGCAATGAACTGCGCAAGTCCCATATGGCCGCCACCAACCAGTTCGGTGAGACAGACGGGGAGGGCGGTCTCGAAACCGAGGATTCCCGCGGGCGCCTTGGTGAGTTCCGCATCCTTCTCGTGGGGGGCGTGGGGGGCGTGATCGGTGGCGATGCTCTGGATGGTGCCGTCGCGCAGTCCCTGGATCACCGCCTGGCGGTCGGTCTCCTCGCGCAAGGGTGGGTTCATCTTGGCGTTGGCCCCTTGGTCGAGCACGGCATGATCGGTGAGAGCCAGGTGATGCGGAGCGGCCTCGGAAGTCACCGGCAGACCGCGCGCCTGCGCGTCCCGGACCATCTCGACCGACCCCTTGGTGCTGATGTGCTGAATATGGACGGGCCAGTCCGTTTCGTCCGCCAGGACGATGTCACGGGCGACAATGAGTTCCTCCACCGCCCGTCGCTGGCCGGGCACGCCGAGGCGTTCCGCCACGGCACCACGATGGATGGCGCCACCCGCGCACACGTCACAGTCCTCGCAGTGCTCGATGACCCGCAACCCATGGGCTTTGGCCAGTTGCATGGCATCGAGCATCAGCGCAGCGTTCTGGATGCAGGAGCCATCGTCGGTCAGCACCTCTACGCCCGCCGCCGCCAGGGCTTGGATATCACTCAGCTCAGTCCCGGCTCGCCCCCGTGATAGGCAGGCCGTCTGGATGACGCGGACCACGGCCTTCTGCCGGATCAGTTCCTGCACCTGGTGGAAGACAGCGGGCGAATCCACCGGCGGACTGGTGTTGGGCATGGCGACGACGGTGGTGAAGCCGCCAGCGGCAGCTGCCCGTGTGCCCGACGCGATGTCCTCCTTGTGAGTCTGCCCCGGCTCGCGCAGATGGGCATGGAGGTCGATGAAACCGGGGGCTACGACCAACCCCGTGCAGTCGATGCGCAGGGCGTCTGCGGGAGCATCGGACGGGTCAGCAATCCGACCGTCCAGGATCAGTAGGTCCCGGACATCGTCGATTCCGTTGGCGGGATCGATGACGCGTCCGTTGGCGAGGAGGATGGGTTGAGTCATGGGTGGAATCCGGGCGGACGTGAGGAGTTGCAGGCCTGTCACCGCATAGATACTGCCGAATTGCCGGCCATGCCAGCGATCAGCCGATGGCTTGCGCTGCCATCGCGTCGGTTTCACTCAGCTTGAACCGGGTGCAGACAACCGAATGCTTGATCTTGCCGGGGCGGTACTTGATGTAGGTGGTGGCCACCAGTGTCTGGTCGGGCAGAAGCTCAAGGCCTGGGTAGCCGGTGTCGAAGCCCGCATGGCTATGCAGCAGTTTGATGCGGTACTGGCCTTCGCGCCCGTTGAGGATGTCTTCGTACGTGCCCACCCAGCCCGCGAAGTGATGGTAGCTGGGGCTCTCGGCCGCGACGTCGCGGAAGACGATGACCAACCGCCCGTCGGGGAGGTAGCGGGCCACGTGACGGTCGCCGGTGAGGGAGGCGGGAAGCTCCGTCGCATCCGTCCAGGTTTGCCCCTCGTCCTCGGAGGTCATCATCAGGGAATTGGTGGTCCGCGTGTTCTGACGCATAAGGCAGAGCAGCTGCGTGCCGTCTGGGGAGCGGATCAGGCAGGGCTCGCAGGGCTTCAGATCAGGCAGATCGCAGACGACTCGGAAGTCTCCCCAGGTCAGCCCGCCGTCCTCGCTGATGCTCTGAATCACATTGTTGGAGAGCTTGTCGGGATCGCCAGCGCGACGGGCATTGGTCATGCCCAGGTGGCGTCCGTCCTGCAAGCGGATGATGGTGCTGAGCGGCATGACCACTTTGGTGGGGCCACAGGACTCCATTGGCGACCAGGTCGTGCCCCCGTCCTCCGAATACGAGCGGCAGATCTCCAGGTCCTTGGTCATGGCGAAGACAACCAGGCGTCCCTTGCCCGCAGGATCGGTGAGGCGATAGATGGCGGGACAGTTGACCGTGTCCTTCCAGTTCGGATGGACGGGGAGCAGACCGCTCCAGGTCTTGCCGCCATCAAGGCTTCTGGCCAGAGGACCGCATTCGCCACCGTGATTGTAGGTCCACACGCAGAAGATCGTCTTGCCGTCGGGCATCAGGACGGTGGTTGGGTGCCCTTGGTAGACCTCCTCGGTGCCGGCCGCAATGACGGTCTGTCGGTCAGTTTGGCCCGAAATGTCAACGGTAGGGATGCGGATCGTCTTTGCTGCGGTCGGGGTCATGGCCAGCTCCTCAGGGGAAAGCGGAGCGTCTCCGCTCCGGCTACGGTCGCGTCAGGATCGGGCCAGGACGCGGCGGGCGATGTCTTGAAGGAAAACGGCCTCTTCGTCGATGACCTCGGCCAGGGCGGGGAACTGGGGGAGGGGAATCTGGAGGACAGTGCCGAGGATGACGAGGGCGGCAAGATAGCTGCCATTGCGGTTGGCGTGGTAGTCGTCGGCGGCGTGGAGCCGGATGTCGCGGTCGTTCAGGGCAAGCTCCCAAGCATCACCGACTCGGGCAATGACCGAGCGCTCGCCGAGTTGGGCTTGGAGTTGGGCGTAGCCTTCGCGCAGTTCCTGCTGCATCTGGGGCGGACCACCGGGGAAGGCTGCCTCGGGGCCAGAGACCATCGGGTGGATGGGATGGCGCGCCCAGGTCTGGTAGAGGATCGTGGTCGCGGTCGGACTGGCACGGAGGATCTCCTGATGGAGAAGCTGCCCATTCGCGAAGAAGGACTCGGGGTGTCCAGCATGGGTCGGCGCGGTGCTGTAGCCTTGCAGGACCACATGGTCCCAGCCGCCCTCGCGAATGGCAGTCAGCGCCCCGGTCTCGTCGTCCATATGATCGGAGAACTTGCGGCCACCGAGCGCGCAGAGCCGCGTCAGGGGACGCTCCTCGCCGGCGGCAAGCGCGAGTTCGGCGAAGAGGAACGGGACGCCGCCTGGTTTGGAGACGGTCTCGTCGCCACTGCCTTGGGTGAAGCTGTTGCCGACGAAGAGGATGTTCATGGAGGTGGTACCGAAGCGTGGATCAATCTGTCGGGTCCAGGGGGCGGAGCTTTGTCCCGAGCCACGCGGTGAAGGCGGCTCGGCTCATCTCACCAGCAGCGATGCGCAAGATCACTTGTTCCTGTTCATCAACAGTGGCCTGCAGTTCGTGCCCGTTGAGGACGAGGAATACCTCCATCGCCGCGTGACCGATACGTTTGTTGCCGTCAACGAACGGGTGGTTGCTGACCAATGAGAAGCAGAGAATCGCGGCTTGGTCAGCCAACGTGGGGTACAGCGCCTGGCCGGAGAACGTCGCGAGAGGGAGATGCAGGGCACTTTCGAGAGCTCCCGGATCACGCAGGCCGGATGCACCACCGGATGTACTCACGATGCGTGCGTGAAGCGAGAGGATCTCGCTGATCGTCAGATGCCGCATCAGGCCAAGCGCCTGTAGAGCTCTCCATTCTTCTGAAGGACCTTCGTTGCCGCACGCTCGAAGTCCTCCTCCGACTGGTTGGCCAACTCTGCGATAGAGGCGGTGAGGAACTGCTCCAGGTCGAGGCCGTAGAGCTCTGCCTTGTCGCGGAGTAGTTGGGCCTTTTCGTCTTCCAGTTGCAGAGTGATCGTTGTCATGTCCTAGCCTTCGCTTGCGGGGAATCTGCCCGCGCGTTACCGCAAGTAGACAGCGTTGATTGGTCGTCCGTTCCGTTGGCACCAAGTTGTGCGCAGGGCTGCCATCGGTTATGCCGTTCGCCTGGGAAACGCTAGCCCGGCTGGGCTGCGGATGCAAGCAAGTTGGCGCCAGGGCGTGGCTGAGTGGAACATGCCGGCTGGAAGCCAGAGCTCCCGGCTAATCCTCGCGGCCACCGAGGTCGCAGATGCGGCAGTGTGAGCAGTCGAGCTGGGCTGGGGTGGTGAAGGCGCGGCCTTCACGGGCGGCCTTGCGCATCTGGATCCAGTTCATGCCGGCCAGGAAGAGCCCGAGCACGATGAAGGCGCCAGGAGCGAAGCCCATCAGCATGAAGGAGGGCCAACCGGGGATGATCCCGAGCTCGAAGAGCGTGCCCTTGCCGAGGAACTCACGCACTCCGCCCAGGGCCATGAGGGCGAGGGTGAAGCCAACGCCCATGCCGAGGGCATCCATGATCGAACGCAGGGGGCCGTTTTTGGAGGCGAATGCCTCGGCGCGACCGAGTACAATGCAGTTCACGACGATCAGCGGGATGAAAATACCGAGAGAGTCGTTGAGGGCCGGCGCGTAGGCCTTCATGAGCATCTCCACGACGGTCACGAAGGTGGCGATGATCACGATATAGCAGGGGATGCGGACCTTCTTGGGCACGATATTGCGCACCAAGGAGACCACAATGTTGCTGCCGAGGAGCACGAAGATGGTGGCGAGGCCCATGCCGAGACCGTTCTTCATGCTGCTGGTCACGGCCAGGGTCGGGCACATGCCAAGCACGAGAACCAGGACAGGGTTCTCCTTCCAGATGCCCTTGTTGAATTCCTTAAGCAAGCTCATGGGAGGATCTCCGTCTTCTGATCCAACAGGGCAGGGGCGTTGGCAGTGAAGGCGGCACAGACCTGCTGCACGGCGTCCTTGACGGCGCGACTACTGATCGTGGCACCGGTCACGCCATGGACTGCGTTGTCGCCTGCCTTGGGCTCGCCGCGGCTGACGGCAAAGTCAGCGGCGCCAATCTTGTTGGCAGCGCCACCGGTATAGAGGTCGAGATAGGGCTTGGGCTTGCTTGCGTCATCCTCCTTGGCCTTGCTGAGACCCAGCACCTGCCAAAGGGAGCGGCTCTTCTTGCGCTCGGTGGCCTTGGTGCCGAGGCCGGGGGTCTCCTTGTGTTCGCTGACGACCACGTAGCGGATCAGACCATCGGGATCGAGACCGACCAGAACCTTCATCTTGCCGCCGAACGATTTATTGGAGATCGGGCTGGCTTCGCCGGCCACGGCAGTGATTTTGCCGTCCTTGTCGCGGGCGCGGTAGAAGGTGACCTTGTCGAAGGTGGCGGTGTCTTCGAAAGGCTGGTTGGCGAAGTCGCCGAGGACTTGGCCGAGGGCGGTCTGCTTCTGCTGGAGCTCGACTTCCTCGATCCGCCCCTTGGTCTTCTCATTCGCGAGTACGAGCACGGTTCCTGCGATCAGGCAGGTAAGGCCGAGGGCAACGCAGAGTTTGATGGTTTCCTTCATTCGGATGCGTCCTCCTTGGGCGGTGCATAGCCGAAGGGCCGGGTGGCGGTGTAGCGGTCGATCAGCGGCACCAGAGCATTCATGAAGAGGATGGAGAAACTGACACCTTCAGGATAGGCTCCCCAGAGGCGGATGACGCAGGTGATCCCGCCGCAGCCGATGCCGAAGATGACATTGCCGAGGGGGTTCATGGGAGAGGTGACCATGTCGGTGGCCATGAAGAAGGCACCGAGGAAGAGGCCGCCGGTGAGCAGGTGGAACCAAGGCGGCGCAAACTGGCCGGGGCCGGCGGCATGGGCGATGCTGGTGATGATAAGGACGGTGCGGCGCATGTACGACAGTGGGGTCTGCCAGCGGATGATCTTGCGGTAGGCGAGGTAGACACCGCCAAGCAGGAGAGCCAGCGCGGAGGTCTCGCCGATGCAGCCGCCTTGACGCCCAAGGAAGAGGCCGAGGGGAGTCACGGAGTCCATGACCTGGCTGGGATCCCAGGTTTTGATCATGCCGAGGACGCCAAGGGGAGTGGCGGTAGTCATGCCATCCACATTGGCCGCCCACTTGGTCAGGCCGATGGGGCGAATCCAGGTGGTCAGTGCGACGGGGCAGGCGATGAGGAGCCCGACCCGTCCGACCAGCGCGGGGTTGAAGGGGTTGTAGCCCAGGCCGCCGTAGATCATCTTGCCCAGGCCGATGGCGAGCAGGGAGCCGACGATGCAGATCCAGGCTGGTGTGGTGGCACCGAGATTCATGCCGAGGAGCAGCCCAGTGAGCGCTGCACTGCAGTCCCCGATGGGATTTCCCAGCTTCATCTGGCGGGACAGCACCCACTCGAAGAAGACGCTGCTGCCCGTGCAGAGGGCAAGGACGAGCAGCGCGCGCGGGCCGAAGAACCACACCCCGACCAAACAGGCGGGGAGTAGGGCGACGATCACGGTCAGCATGATGCCGCGCACGTTTTGGTCGTCGTGGAAGTGAGGCGAGGTGCTCACGACCAACTTCGACGTATCTGGCAAGCGAATATCCTGGTCTGGCATCGTCGCTCTTCGTGCTCCTGTTGGGGCTATTTTCCCTGGGCGGCGCGCCGCCGGGCTACCACTTCGGCCTTGGCACGCCGCATGTGTTGCACCAGGGGGCGACCCGAGGGGCAGACATACGCGCAGCAGCCGCATTCGATACAGTCAAAGGCGTACCAGTCCTCAGCCAAGTCAAACCGCTCGTTCTCGGCTTGTACGCTGAGCGTGCCTGGCATGAGGGTCATGGGGCAGGCATCTACGCAGCGACCGCAGCGAATGCACGGGCCGCCGCTGTATTGCACCACTTCGTCGGTGTCTTGCAGCAGGATGCCGGAGGTGTTTTTCATCACCGGGATGTCCAGCGAGTAGATGCTGCGGCCCATCATCGGGCCACCGGAGATAATCTTGGCGGGATCGCGGGTGACGCCGCCGGCCAGGCGGAGGGCATCCTCGGTGCTCGTACCGCAGCGGATCACCCAGTTGCCGGGGTTGGCGACGGGGGATCCAGTGACGGTGACGACGCGCTCGTAGACGGGCTTGCCTTCGAGAACGGCCTCGGCAACGGCAGCGGCCGTGCCCACGTTCTGGACGACCGCGCCCACATCCATCGGCAGGCCGCCAGCGGGGACCTTGCGCCCCGTGAGAGCGTAAATCAGTTGCTTCTCCGCGCCCTGCGGGTAGCGGACGCGCATGGAGACGACTTTGATCCCGGTGCCTTCGGCAGCCTTGGTCATGATCTTGATCGCGTCGCGCTTGTTCTTCTCGATGCCGATGGCCAGGTCGGCGACGCCAAGCACGCGTCCGAGCATGCGGGTGCCGAGAATGACCTGTTCCGGCCGTTCCAGCATCAACCGGTGGTCGGCGGTCAGCGCGGGCTCGCACTCGGCCCCGTTGATCAGGAGCGAGTCAATGGTCTTGAGCGGGGGAGGGGAGAGCTTCACGAAGGTGGGGAAGGCCGCGCCACCCATGCCCACGACGCCCGCATCGGCGATGCGTTGCTTGAGGGCTTCGGGTTCGGCAGTCTCCCAGTCCGGCATGGGAGCGAGTGTGGGGTCGAACTCGTCCTCGCCATCGCTCTCGATGACGACGGCCTGGCAGGGCCTGCCCATGGGCCCCATCACTTCGTCGATGGCCTTCACCGTGCCGCTGGTGGGGCTGTGTATGGCAGCGGAGACGAAGCCGCCGGGGGCGGCAAGGAGCTGGCCGCGCAAGACGCGCTCGCCCTTCGTCACTTCCAGCTTCGGTGGAGCGCCAATGTGCTGTTGCAGCGGCACCGTGTAGACCGGCAGCAGAGGGGCGATCTGGATCGCGCTCGCACTGGTCAGGCTCTTGAACTCGTCGGGGTGGACGCCCCCTCGAAATAGTAGATGCTCAGCCATCGACGACCTCGGTTTCCTGAGCGGCAGTCACTTCTTCGGTAGCTCCCACGGCACCACGGAGGCACTTGGTGGGGCAGACCGCCGCCACAGTGGCGGGCGGGGGATTGTCGTAGTCCACATGGGCTAGAAAGCCCTTCATCTCGATGCCGCCCTCCGCCGCTTCCTTGACGCATTTCCTACAGCCGATGCAGGAGGCCTTGCACACCTTGCGCTTGGCCCCGCCCTTGGCGGGAGAGTTGCAGTAGACATGGATGGGGGCGCTGGTCGGAACCAGTTCGACCAGGTCCCGGGGGCAGGTGGCGACGCATTTGGCGCAACCAGTGCAGAGGTCGGGATGGACGATGGCCAGGCCATTGGTCACCTCGATGGCACCGAAGGGGCAGGCGCGAGCGCAACTGGCCAGACCAAGACAGCCGTGGGCGCAACCCTTGGTCCCGCCAGCTATCTGGACGGCGTCCTTGCAGTCGGCGATGCCGTTGTAGAGCGCAGCCTGCACGGCCAGTGTATCATCACCGCCACAGCGGATCACCGCGACCATTTTGGCCCGGTCTCCCGCGACCACGCCAAGCGCATCGGCGATCTGCTTGATAGCCGTCTCGTCGGCACTTGGGCAGATGGTGGGCTCCACTTCGCCAGCGACCAACTTCCGGGCCAGTTCCGCACAGCCGGCAAAGCCGCAGGCACCGCAGTTGGCGCCTGGCAGCAGACCCTCGATTGCCTCGACTCGCTCGTCCGGCTCAACGCCGAACGCCTTGACGACGAGGCCGATGATTAGCCCCAGCGTCAGCCCCAGAACTAGCAGTAACGTGATATCAGTCATGAAGTCTATGCATCCCTCGTCTCAGAGGTGTAATAGGAACACGTGGGCACGATCAGCCGCCGACCAGGCCTGAAAACCCCATGAAGGCCATGGCCAGCAGCCCCGCAGTCACCAAGGCGATAGCTGTGCCTTCCATGCACTTGGGAACACGGGCGAGGTCCAGCTTCTCGCGCAGACTGGAAAAGAGCACCAAGGCCAGAGCGAAGGCGAGGGCGGACGCCGTGCCGAACGCGGTGGATTTGATGATCGAGTACTTGTTGTCCGCCGCGTCCACGGCGATGCCGAGGACGGCGCAGTTGGTGGTGATGAGGGGCAGGTAGATGCCAAGCGCGCGGTACAGCGCCGGACTCACTCGCTGTAGAATCACTTCCACCAGCTGCACCAGCGAGGCGATGACGACGATGAAGACGATGGTCCGCAGGTAGGTGAGGTCGGCCTTGCAAAAGATGGCGTTCTCGACAAGTACGAGATGGTACAGGCTCGCCGTGACCAAGGAGGCCAGGGTCATCACGAAGAGCACGGCCCCGGACATGCCCAGCGCGGTGTCGAGCTTCTTGGAGACGCCAAGGAGAGGGCATATGCCGAGGAATCGGCTGAGCACGACGTTGTTCACAAGAACCGCGCCCACAACCAATATGAAATACTCGTTCATAGCGTACTGGACTCCTCTCAAGAGGATGGCTGAATGAAATGGCAAGTGCCGACGCGATCCGCAGGACACACCACAGCCCCCACGGGGGGAGGGCAAAAAGCAAAGCGGTACAGTAGGCCTCTCTGAGCCGAACGCAAGCCGCATTATGGACGGGAGGTCCCTGCCATCGTGCTCGGAGGACGGCTCGCCGAGTACGAACGCGCATCCCCCAGACGGGTGACGGCGAGCGGAAGCGGCCGCGTAGCTTGACCTGTCCCAATTGGCGGGGAAAGTAGAGGCCTCGCCCCGATAGACAACAGGCCAGAGGTGACAATGGTTGCGTATAGACTGCTCTGGACGGCGTTGCTGATTGGCATGGCGGTCCCGGCGCAGGAGGCACGTCCCCAGTTGCGGCATTTGCCCGTTGCTGGCAAGAAGGGGCGCTTCCCCCTGCCTGCCGAGCGTGTCTGGCCACAGAAGCCAGGGCAGGCGCACGTGTGTCTGTGGGACGACGACAAGTTCGCCGCCGTCTCCATCACCATCGATGACAACTGTGCGCCGGACCACGCATGGTGGGTCGAGCAAGGCAAGCGCACGGGCTTCCGCTTCACCTGGTTCATCGTCACCAAGAGTCTGGATCAGGGCAAAGCCAGCTTCGCCGGCACCTGGGACGACTTCCGCAAGCTCAAGCAGCTGGGGCACGATGTTCAGTCGCACACGGTCGCCCACAACAAGGACGACCACCAGCGTCCGGACGAGGAAGTCGATGCGGGATACCGCGACTCCAACGCAGCCATCGGGAAGAATGTGGGTGGCCCCGTGGTCTGCCTGGCCTACCCCTGGGGCAAGGGGAAGCCAAAGCTGGCCGAGCAACACTACGTGGCTTGCCGTGGGGTCGTCGGCACCCCCAACGTCGCCAACCGCATCAACTACATGAGTACCGGCACCGCCAACATCCGCCCCGACACGGTCGACATGCTCCTCACCGGCAAACACGCCTCGGTCAAATGGATGAACCGCGCCTTCTACCGTCGCGCCTGGCTGGCTCCGCTCTACCACTATGTGCAGCATGGCCGGACGCCAGCGGAGAAGACCGCCAGCGTGGCCAAGGTGAAGGCCCAGATCGACCATCTCTACGCCAAGCGGGACGAGATCTGGGTTGGCCTGTTCCGAGACGTGGCCTTCTACGGCATGGAACGCGACACCGCCAAACTCAAGACCACCCACAACGATGACAAGCGCATCGACTTCCTCCTTCAGGACGACATGGACGACGAACTGTTCACCTTCCCCCTCACCGTCAAGGTCCGCCTGCCTGACGCATGGACGGCGGTGCAGGCCAGCCAAGACGACAAGCCCGTCCCCACTCGCGTCATCGAGCACGAGGGGCATCGATATGCCCTCGTGAAGGCGGTTCCCGATCAAGGTGGAGTGAGCGTGGCTCCTGTGAGGGAAGTCCCATGACCCGACCCAACATCCTCTTTGTAATGACGGACGAGCAGCGCTTCGACCACCTGGGCTGCGTCAACCCCGTCGTCAAGACCCCCAATCTCGATGCGTTGGCAGCAGACGGCGTGCGCTTCACCCGAGCCTACACCACCAACCCGTCCTGCGTGCCAGCCCGGGCTGCGATTCTGACCGGCAAGTACCCCCATCAGTGCGCCTGCCCGACCTTCATCACCCACTTGCCTGCGCACGAGACTTGCTTCCCCTCTCTCTTGCAGAATGTCGGCTACCACACCGCCCACATCGGCAAACTCCATGTCGGCCCCAGCACCGTCGAACGTGGCTTGGACTACGAGGACATCATCGACAGCCATGGTCCCATTCCCCAGAATCCAGATCGAGACTCCTATCAGCGCTGGCTGTACGACGCTGGGTTCCGGCATGGCAAGGAACTGATGGCATGGGGAGGCGGCCCCCGGCTCTACGCGGAGTGGAAAGCCGACCCCAAATACCATGTGGACGAATACATCGGCGACCAGGGCCGCAAGTGGCTGGAGCAGGACATGCCGACCGACCAGCCCTGGTTCTGCACCATTTCCTTTCCCGGCCCCCATATGCCCATCGACTGCGGCAACTTCCCCGAAGCCGATCTCTACGATTGGGACGAGATCGACCTGCCGGAGACGACCTTCGAGATGCTCGCCCAGAAACCGCCCCACAACGCCATGGCCCACGGCGAGCCCCCGCTCCCGTACACATCCCTGAGCGAAGACGAGATCCGCTTGCTCCGCCGCGCCTACTATGCCAACATGACGCTGATCGACCGCAAAATCGGGGAGATCATCGCCACGCTCAAGGCGCGCGGCACCTACGAGAATACACTGATCATCTTCACCACCGACCACGGCGACTACCTCGGCGACTTCGGACTCGTCGCCAAGGGGCAGAACGTGCCGGAAGTGCTCATGCGCATCCCTTTCCTCGTCAAACCCCCCGCGGGCGGAGCGGCGGGGAAGTGCGAATCATCTCTGATCAGCTCAGTCGACATCGCTGCCACCTGCCTCGCCGCCGCCGGAGCCCAGATCCCGGCGGATATGTCCTCCCAGGATCTGTCCCGGTATTGGCAGAGCGGCGAGGATCTGGACGACAGGGACCTGCTCTACATGGAAGCCGGCGGCATCCGCGTCCTCCGCGACCGTCGCTGGAAGTACGCTCACTATCAAGATCGCGACTACGGCGAACTCTACGATCTGGCCAGCGATCCCTGGGAGACG
>JABGQJ010001719.1 GCA_018648945.1 Victivallales bacterium | reverse complement strand
CTGGCACCGACCCGCGAACTCGCCATCCAGATTGGTGACGAGTTCCACGCCTACGGCAAGTATCTGCATTTGCGCCACGCCGTGATCTTCGGCGGTGTCTCGCAGCACGCGCAGGTCACCAAGTTGCGGCGCGGGGTCGACGTCATTGTCGCCACGCCGGGCCGGCTCCTCGATCTGATGGAGCAGGGGCATATCAACCTCAAGCATGTGGAACATCTCGTCCTCGACGAGGCCGACCGCATGCTCGACATGGGCTTCATCCGCGATGTGCGGAAGATTCTCGCCAAGCTTCCCGAAGACCGCCAGTCGCTGCTGTTCTCGGCCACCATGCCGGCGGAAGTGCAGAAACTCTCCCGCGACATGCTCTACGAGCCCGAGCGGATTGACATCGCGCCCAAGACGGTCACGTTGGACGTCATTCGCCAGTCCGTGCATTTTGTCGACGCCAAGGAGAAGCAGGCCCTTCTGCGCAAACTCCTGGAAGACCGCGACATGAAGCGGGTGATCATCTTCACCCGCACCAAGCAC
>JABGQJ010001718.1 GCA_018648945.1 Victivallales bacterium | reverse complement strand
CCGAAGGGGAATTCGTACTCCACGTCGAAGGCGGCTCGACAGTAGTGGGCCAGTTCGTTCCCCTGATGCTGGTACCACTTCAGTTTATTTTCGGGCAAACCGATTTGCCGGAACCACTGCCAGCGCTCCTGTCTCCAGTAGTCGAACCATTCATCCTCAGTGCCCGGCGTCACGAAGAACTGCATCTCCATCTGCTCAAACTCACGCGTGCGAAAGAGAAAGTTTTTGGTGTTGATCTCGTTGCGGAACGCCTTGCCGATCTGGGCGATGCCGAACGGCAGTTTCTGACGCATGGCGGTCTGCACGTTGAGGAAATTGACGAAGATCCCCTGAGCGGTTTCCGGCCGCAGGAAGACGCGGGCGCTGTCCTCTTCGAGTGGGCCGACGAATGTCTTGAACATCAGATTGAAATCGCGCGCCTCGGTGAGAACTTCTTTATTGCCGCACACCGGGCACTGGCCTGCGGCCAGTTGCTCTTTGTTGAGCATATCTTCGCGAAAGCGCGCCTTGCAGCTGCGGCAGTCGATC
>JABGQJ010001717.1 GCA_018648945.1 Victivallales bacterium | reverse complement strand
GAATCGGGGGCAGAGGACCATCCCCTCCCGGTGCAGCGCGGCTTTGATCGGCACTATGGAATGCTGGGAGGAGGGGGCAGCTATTTCCGGCCGCCTTACATGGCGCGCGACGATCAGATCATCGAGACCGAGGGGGACGACTACTATCTGACGGACGCGATCAGCGATGAGGCGGTGGGGATGATCGGCGAAGCGGCTGGCGGGGAAGATCCGTTTTTTCTGTATGTCGCCTACACTGCGCCGCACTGGCCGCTGCATGCCCCGGCCGAGGATATTGCGCGGTACGAGGGGAAGTATCGGAACATGGGCTGGGACGGGCTGCGCACCGGTCGACACGAGGAACTGAAGGGACTGGGCATCCTGGATGCGAAGTGGGAGATTTCGGCACGGGATGAGAAGGCGCCGCCCTGGGAGGAGGTGGCGGAGAAGGATTGGGAGGATCTGCGCATGGCGGTGTACGCCGCGCAGGTGGATCGAATGGACCAGGGAATTGGGAAGATTACGGATCGGCTGCGGGATCTGGAGATC
>JABGQJ010001716.1 GCA_018648945.1 Victivallales bacterium | reverse complement strand
GGCCTGGCCCGCCTCCTGGTTCTGGAGGGAGGCTCCTGGCGGATAGCGGCAACCTACGACTGATTGCCAACCCTCCGGACCCGCTAGCGTGCCCGGACACCACGGAGATGGGAGATGAGGGTGGCGGAACGCGAGGAAATGGACTGGCCCCGGTACGGGGTGGCCGTGCGGGAATTGGCGAGCATTGTCGCCGATGACGGCTACCGGCCCGACATGATCCTGTCGATTGCCCGGGGCGGCCTGTTCGTGGCCGGGTCACTCGGCTACGCCCTGGCGGTCAAGAACCTCTACGTGATGAACATCGAGTACTACACGGGGGTCGACGAGAGGCTCGACATTCCGGTCGTGCTGCCCCCGTACGTCGACTGGGTCGACCTGGGCGAAGCCAAGATCCTGATCACCGACGACGTGGCCGACACGGGCCACACCTTGAACCTGGTGCGCGAGACGGCACTGGCGAAGGTGGGCGAGGTCCGCTCAGCGGTCCTCTACCAAAAGCCCCAGTCGGTCGTGGACTGCGAGTACGTG
>JABGQJ010001715.1 GCA_018648945.1 Victivallales bacterium | reverse complement strand
CCTGTAGCTCCGTAGCAGTTTCCAGTCTCCAAGGCGGTAGGCTTCCTGGCGCAGAGCGTTCGCGTTTACGCTCCAGTCGCGCCGGCGCCAGCCGAAGGCACGGCCCTCGATGGGCTTGGCTGTGCCGCGCAACACGGGCAGCAGATCGATGCCGTCGAGCGTGCGCCCGGGGGGAACATGCTGCAGCGCCCCGGCGGCGGCGACCATCGTGACCGAACCGATGTTGATCGAGGTCTCATTGCCGATCTGGGTGTCGCCCCCGTCCAGGACGACGTCCGTGCTGCTGTAGAGACGCAGTTCGGAAATGTCGGCGGCGGACAGGCCGGTGGCCGACGTCAGATCCGACAGCGTGATGTCGATGCTGTTGATGCTCGACGAACCGTCACCCGTAATGCCGATGCCGAAGACCTGCACCTCGTCGTTGGCAGCCGCAGGCGAGGACCCCGACAGACTCGCCGCCACCGTCGTCTCGGACAGCACCGTCTCGATGGAGAGGGCCAGAGCGGAGGGACCAAACAGGCCCGAGGCC
>JABGQJ010001714.1 GCA_018648945.1 Victivallales bacterium | reverse complement strand
TGTTGCTCTGGTTCCAGACGGCCAACTCCTCGGCGTCACAGGTCCGACAGAGGTGAACCGTCTGCATCGACTGGATTGACAGCTGGGTCCCACGTGACTTGTCGACAATCGACCGAAGTGCCGTTCGCACATCGGTCGAGGAACAGGTTGGACAGGTGGGGGTGAGGTCCCGCTCCCAGACGAGGGAGCAGGCACCGCAGGTGACGGTGATCGTCTCGTCGCCCGGCGGACCGGAGCGGGTGCCGGTCAGGTCATCATCCTCACCGCATCCCGGGCAGCAAATTGCGTCCACGGGCACAAAGGTAGTGGTGGTGGGAGGGCCGGGCACCGGTGCCGCGACAGGGACCTGGCTGTAGCCTCCTCGGTCTGCGGACCGTTAGCTCAGTTGGCTAGAGCGCTCGCCTCACACGCGAGAGGTCACTGGTTCGAGTCCAGTACGGTCCACCACCTGCTTCCCGGCCGGATCACCACCCGTTGGATTCCCACGGGCGGCCTGTGACACACTCCGGGACCAGCCGGATGCCGCGCC
>JABGQJ010001713.1 GCA_018648945.1 Victivallales bacterium | reverse complement strand
ATGCCCGATGGCAAGCGTGTGGTCTTCACCCCCGATGGACATGAGCGCGTCGAATTCCTGATCGAAACCAACCCCGGTGAGGGACTGAAACCCCTGGCAAAAGTAGCCTCCGGTGGTGAAACCTCGCGCTTGATGCTGGCGATGAAGAACGTCCTCGCACGCGCCGACCACATCCCCACCCTAATTTTCGACGAAATTGATCAGGGCATTGGCGGGCGCGTCGGCATGATTGTGGGCGAAAAACTCTGGCTGTTGGCCCAGGAGCATCAGGTTTTATGTATTACGCACCTGCCACAACTGGCTGCATTTGGTCATCAGCACTTTCGCGTACAGAAACATCTTGAAGAAGGTCGCACCACCACGCAGGCTGAAGCCATCGACGGGGACAAGCGCCTGCAAGAACTTGCCCAAATGCTTGGCGAAGTCAGCGAGAGTACCCTCCGCTCGGCATTCGAGATTTTGCAAATCGCGCAGCAAAAACAGGTAATAAGGGATTAGGTAATTGGGTATTCAGGGGGCGGGGGCACCTA
>JABGQJ010001712.1 GCA_018648945.1 Victivallales bacterium | reverse complement strand
GTTTTGGTAGAGGCCTTAGCACCTTTGGCATAGGCGGCAAGCTTCGCCTGGGCAGACTGAGCGATTTTCGCGACCCCGGGGGCCGGCGCGGCGACGGGCTTGGGGGTTTCGACGGGAATCTTCGCTGCGGCAACGGCCAAAGCCGCCGCCACCAACGTCGTGGCCGTCAACAGAATGACTCTTTTCTTGTACATTGCATCATCTCCAGATAGAAAATCGCGTCATGCTTGAGAAGCTACATTATAGACAAACGTCACAGAGAGCAAGAAACTTGCCCGTTTTTTTCACCGCACATGAAAAACCCCTTGACAATTTTCGGCAGATGAGTATTATCTCTGGTCCTCATGTCGGCCCCCATACCGACATTCGTTGGCTTCGGCCGACAAACACGCCCGGGTGGCGGAATTGGCAGACGCGCTAGGTTGAGGGCCTAGTGGGATTAATATCCCGTGCTGGTTCGAATCCAGTCCCGGGCAGTGGCTATAATCGCCGGGGCGGCTAACCCCGCCTCGGCGTTCTCTTATTCTAGA
>JABGQJ010001711.1 GCA_018648945.1 Victivallales bacterium | reverse complement strand
GAGGCGCTCCGCCAATCCGGGCGCCACGACCACTCTGTCGACGACCACCTCGATGTCATGTTTGAGCTTCTTGTTCAGGGTCGGCACGTCGTCGAGATCGTACAACTCGCCGTCGACCTTGACCCTTTGGAAGCCACGTTTCGCCAGGTCTTGTAGATCCTTGCGGTACTCGCCCTTGCGGCCGCGCACGATGGGGGCGAGCAGATACAACCGCGTGCCTTCGTCCATCTCCATGGTGCGGTCGACCATCTGGCTGACCGACTGGGCCTCGATGGGCAGGCCCGTGGCGGGCGAGTAGGGGATGCCGACCCGCGCATAGAGCAGGCGCATGTAGTCGTAAATCTCGGTCACCGTGCCCACGGTCGAGCGCGGATTGCGCGAGGTGGTCTTTTGGTCGATGGCGATGGCCGGCGACAGCCCTTCGATCGAATCGACGTCGGGCTTTTCCATCAGCTCGAGGAACTGGCGCGCATAGGCCGAGAGGCTTTCGACATAGCGCCGCTGGCCCTCGGCATAGATGGTATCGAAGG
>JABGQJ010001710.1 GCA_018648945.1 Victivallales bacterium | reverse complement strand
GTTGGGGCCCTCTCCAACGCCTCCAGTCACACCGGCGATCGCCTGTATGCGCACAAGTGCGCCATCCTGCTCGACCGCATCGCCGATGTCTACCCGGATATGGACTGGAACGAGTACGCCAGGCGCGGCTGGTACCACTCCGACGGCGGCAGCAAGAAAGGCAAGATCGAGGGACGGATCTGGGAAACCGGTGTACTGAGGAAACTCGCCACCAGCTACGATCGCATCATCCCGGGCCTCGCTCCTCAGGACGAGCTCTATGCGTTTCTAGCCGGCAAAGGTGAGGCGTTCGACCTCCCGACCGGTAAGGGCACCCACGCCGAACTGATGCAGAACATCGATGATCGCATTCTGCGTTGCGGGGCAGACGCCATCCGGGCACAGCGCATCTGGGGCAACGAGGGCATGCACCAAGCCTCTATGGCCGCCTGTGCAATCGCCTTGGATACCCAGCCGGACACCAACACGATGATCGACTGGATCTTCGCCGAGGATGGGGGCCACGTCCCAACCGTTATCGTGGGCGGTAT
>JABGQJ010000171.1 GCA_018648945.1 Victivallales bacterium | reverse complement strand
CGTCCACGGGACGCGCCCTCCTCGCCCAACTGCCCGCCGCCGACCTGTCGCCCCTTCTAAAACGCCTCGGTTGGCCCGGTCGCCGCTGGCCCGGCGTCTTCACCGACCGCGACCTCACCCGCGAGCTCCAGGTCATCCGCGCCTCTCTCCTCGTCGTGGCCGAACAACGCGACACCGGCGTCACCTCCCTCGCCACCCCCCTGCAACTTCCCGGACTCGCCGCGGCCATCGGCCTCGACTACCCCTCCGGCCGCGACAGCGGCGGACGTCGCCAAACCCTCGGCACCCGTCTCCGCGAAGCCGCCCAGGCCATCCAGACAGCCTTCCTGGCCGGCTAAGGCGAAGGTGGCGGGTCGTCTACCATGCCGATCAGCGGGCCGTAAGGCACCACGGCGACGGGCGGGAAACCGTTGAAGATGATGTCCTGCTCGCGCTCGGCGAAGCGCCACATCCGCCCCATCATGTCCCGGCGGACGGCTTCCAGATGATCCGGGAGCCGCGGCCACGGCAGGTAGGGCAGTTCCGCGCCGGGCGTCCCCGTGTAGGCTTCCTGCTGCGGGTGGCGGTCGGGGTGGGCGAGGTTCACCATCTCGTGGGGGTCGTTGGTCAGGTCGTAGAGTTCGTCAAAGTCGAACCAATTGCAGACGTACTTCCATTCCTTGGTCATGGCGATGCGCTGCGTGAAGTAGCACTCATTGCCCTTTGTCTGGGAAAACCACGCGTCCGGCCAGTCGCCTGGCGTCTGCGCCTCAAGGAACGGCACCAGGCTGCGCCCGGTCAGTCCCTCAGGCACCCCGCCTTGGGCCAGCTCGATGAAGGTCGGGGCGAAATCGGCGAGGGTGATGAACTCGTCAACCACCCGGCCTGGTGCCCTGATCCCGCGCGGCCAGCGGACGACGGCCGACACGTTGTAGTTCTCGCGGAACGACGGGATGCCCATCTGCTGGAGGCCGTGCGCGAAATTGCAGTCGCCATGGTCGCTGACGAAGAGGACGACCGTGTTCTCGGCCTGGCCGGTTTCCTCAAGCTTGTCGAGAAGGTCCCCGAAGAACCGGTCCTGCAGGCTGCAAAGGGCCCAGTAGTGGGCCACCGCCGCTTTTGCTTCGTCGATCCCGATCTGGCCCCAGATCTGGTTGCGCATCTTCCGGTAGATGTTCGGCTTGTCCGCCATGCTGTCCGCAAAGCTGGCGGGCAGTTGCACGCTCGCCGGGGGATAGAGCTCCGCGAGCTCCTTCGGCACGGGCGACTCCGGCACCATGTCGGTACTGACGCACATGGCCCATGGCGCGTTCCGCGAGGCCAGCTCGGGCATGGCTTCCAGCGCCGGGCGAATGGCCTGCTTGTAGTAGTGCGTTCCCTCATAGGCGGCGGCACCGTCGCGGGTGCGGCCGTAGACCTCCGTATCACCCCAGCCGGGGCGGTGGACCTGGCCGCGCTCGCGCGTCTTTGTCGAGGGAATACTCTCTCCAGCACGCTCACGGAAAAGCGCGCGGCGCGGCTCCGCAGGCTTGCACTCGTAGCGGCTCAGTTCCTCCCACCCTCGGTCGGCTGGCGTCTCTTCGTTGGTCACATGCCACTTGCCAGCATGCTGCAGGTTGTACCCCGCATCCCTCAAGTGTTCCGAGAAGAGCCGGACACCGGCGTTCAGCCCGGGCTGGAACGCCGTCTCGTTGCTGACGTTGTTGAACACGCCATGCCGGCTCGGATAGAGACCGGACATAAACGTGGCGCGCGCCGGGCAGCAATGAGGGGATGGGCCAAAGGCCCGGGTGAAACGTACTCCCGCACCTGCGAAACGGTCCAGGTTCGGGGTCCGGCACGGGTGGCCGGGCGCCAGTACCTCGGCCTGCATCTGGTCGACCAGGAAGATCAGGATATTCGGGCGGTCAGGGCAATCTGCAGGCATGGCCTTGGTCTCCGGGTCGGAGGAACGGTTCGTCTTGAGCTGGTCTGGCGGGGCCATGTCTTCCCTCCCCTTGGGCCCTTGGAGTCGTGTTCTGCGGCGCGAGAGGGTGCCGTCTGTGCGCAGCCACGGTAGCGCCCAGGCCAGCGCCAAGCAAGCGCCGAGAAAAGCTGCCGAGGGCACTTGACGGAGGGATGTGGCCTTCCTACTTTATCAGCATCGTGAAAGCCACTTCAACAATGCTGAAGACTGTCCAGTCTGTCGAACGGGCTCTCAATCTCCTCGAACTGGTCGATGCGGCTGGTTCGGAGGGGATCAGTCTCTCCGACCTATCGAATCTGGCTGGACTGAAGACACCGACCGCGCACAACCTGCTGAATACCCTCCTGGCCCTCGACTACGCGCGGCGCAGCGAGCGGAGCAAGCGCTACCGGCTGGGACCCCGCGCTCGCGCGCTGGGGCAGGGACGCACCGCGATG
Source organism: Victivallales bacterium (assembly GCA_018648945.1). The sequence continues at coordinate 10,001 of JABGQJ010000171.1, read as the reverse complement.
GATCGCCTGGCCGCCGCCGCCAAAGGTCCCATTCGCCAACTCAACGAGGCAGTGGACGAGACCATCATCCTGGCCGTCTACAGCGGGGGCCAGCGACACACGATCTCCAGCCTGGAGAGCCGCCGCGATTTGCGGGTCGGTGCCCAGAACGGGGCGGACGACCACTTCTACAACACCGCGACCGGGCGCTCCCTTCTGGCCCAGCTCGATGCAGAGGAGGTCACCGCCCTGGCCCTGCGCCTGGGCGACCGCGCCCCCCTCTGGCCCGAGGCCGCCAGCCAGCGCGAGCTCAGCGCGGAACTGTGGCGCATCGCGGAACGCGGCGTGGCGCAATTGCACAAGGATCATGTGGAGGCACTGGCAGTGCCTCTGCCGCTTTCGGCTTCCGGAATGACGGCGGCGCTGGGCATGTACTACCCGGCGGTGCGCGGCAATCCGGAGCGCAGGAAAACCCTAGTCAGCGCCTTGCAGAAGGCGGCCATCAACGTGCAGGTAGAGAACGAAAGGATGCGGTCATGAATCAACTCACCCAGGATTTCCTCGCGTTCGCGAAGGAGAAGCGCGCCGACCTCGTGGGCATCGCCCCCATCGAGCGCTTCGCCGACGTGGCCCCCAACCACCACCCCAGCTCGATCTTCCCGGAGACCAAGTCGGTCATCGTGCTCGGCAAGCGGATCACGCGCGGCACCCTCCGCGGCCTGGAGGAAGGCACCCAGTTCGACATCTACGGCCAATACGGGCTCTCCTGGCTGAAGGACCGGATGCTCGCCATCCTGACCATTGACCTCGCTACTTGGCTCGAGGACAATCGCTGGGAATGCTCCCCCATCCAGGATCTCGACCCGGCCATCCCCCCCTCCGGCGTCAAGGTCGCACCGGACAAGCCCGCCCCCAACGTGATGATCGACATGCGTGACGCCGCCGTCCGCGCCGGCCTCGGCGAAATCGGCTACTCGGGCGAAGTCCTCACGCCCCAATACGGCCCCCGCCAGCGCTTCCAGATGATCCTCACCGATGCCGAACTGACGCCCACCCCCATGCCCACCGAGGCGGTCTGCGACCAGTGCGGGCTCTGCGCCAAGTCCTGCCCCCTCGGCGCCTTCGTCGGCGAGACCACCATGACCATCGCCGGCCGGGTAATGCCCGTGGCCGAGATCAACTACGCCGTCTGCAAGAGCTGCGGCAATGGCGCCCGCGGCAACGGCGACCATCCCGCCGGTCGTGCCGACCGTCTCGGCGCTCTCTGCACCCGTACCTGCGTCCACCATCTGGACCAGGAGAAGCGGATCGAGAACGCCCTTGAGACGCCCTTCCGGAATCGCCCCGCCTGGCAGCGCAATGCCCAGGGGCAGGTCTCCATCGTGGACATCAGCTAGCGGTCCTCCCGCAGGTACCCAAACAGCAAAGGGAGACCCATCATGGGCAAGAAAGTCACCAAGGAGCAAATCCGCCAATTTGCCCAGTCCCAGGGACTGGACTTGGTCGGGTTCGCCAATATCGAGCGCTTTGCGGGCGCACCCGAGCGGATGCATCCGTCGAGCATCTATCCCGAGTGCAAGACCGTCATCGCCGTGGCCCGCCGCATCCTCCGCGGCAACTGGCGCGGCATCGAGGAGGGCACCTACTGGCCCACCTACACGTACTACGGCTACCACGGGTTGCTGAACAGCTTCTTCATCCCCCACGGCGTGTACGAGACCTCCTGCTTCATCGAGGACCATGGCTACGAGGCCGTGCCCTACTACCCCGGCGTGCCCGAAACCCAGCCGCCGGACGAACCCATCCGTCCCGGCACCGTGGCGCCTAACGTCCACTTCGCCATCCGTATCGTCGGCATGGCCGCTGGCATCGGCGAGTGCGGCTGGGCCAAGGTCTTTCTCACCAAGAAGTTCGGCCCCCGCGTGCGCCTCGCCGCGATCCTGACCGACATGGAGATCGAGCCCGATCCCCTGCTTGAGCCCGGCAGCCTCTGCGACCGCTGCATGCAGTGCGTCTCCGGTTGCCAGGCCAATGCCATCCCCCACATCAAGGAAGGCAAGACGGTCAAGATCCAGATCGAGGACAAGACCTACGAGTGGGGCGATGTGCAGATGGGCCGCTGCACCCTCGGCTATCATGGCGGCGACCCGCAGGTCAGCCCCTTCCTGCACAAGAGCCTGCCCGGCTGGGAATTCGACGTCACCACCCAGGAGTGCTCCGAGGACGTGGGCTACAAACTCTGTTGGCCGCGCTCCCAAGGCAGTTGGCGGCGGACGGAGGAAGACCCTTCCGGTCACCTCGTGGATGGGCACCACCAGCTCATGCGCTGGGGCGGTGGTGCCGGGGCCGGCAGCTACGGCATCGGCGGCTCGCGAGGCTGCATGAGAAGCTGCTTCAACCATCTCGAGCAGCGCGAAAAATGCGAGCAGACCTTCGAGAACGGCGAATTCATCAAGCGGGAACGCTGGCTCCTCGACAAGAAGTGCTCCGATCCCGACAAGCAAGGCTAGTCGGACCAGGTCTCTGATTCAGCGCCCCCGTCGGCAACCCCGGCGGGGGCGCTTTGTAGTAGCCAGACCGTCTCGGTCTGGTATCTGCCGGGAGGGAAACCAGAGCGAGACGCTCTGGCTACCTATGGCCCCCACGTCGGTGTTCTGGCGGGGGCGTTCCTGTGTTTCGGTAGGGGAGATCGGACGAATGGGTCGGAATCGGACGAATCGGACAGGTGGAGGCGATCACCACGCGTTCGGCGGGCATCACGGGGACATCTGCCTGCGCGGACGCCCGTAGGGACCGGTCGTGACCGGTCTGCTGACAACGGCCCTGCGATGCGCACATTTCTCCATCACGGTTCGCGGCCAAATCCGGTCCCGGTTGCCCTATACCACGGGCGGGTCGCGACCCGCCCCTACGGTGCCTGTCCGGCAATCTGTGGCGTCTGGTGGGGCGCCGGAACGCCTCGTGCCGCCCTGCTGTCGCCCTCTCTCTTCTATTCACCGTTCCCGGCAGGCGCGCCGCCACTCGCCAGCGAGGGGACACGATCCAAGTCGATCAGGAGCAGTTCACAGACTTTGGGTGCCATTTTCCCCCCTGGGAGGCCCCAGTACCGGGCCAGCAGACGCCGCTCGTCCACGAAACCTACCGGTGACAACCGGCCCCGGTTGATCAGATCGCTCTCGGGGAAGCACCTTGGGATGCATTGCTTTGCCGACGTCGTCCCGGTGTCGCCGAAGACGACGATGCCCGGCGGCCAGAAGGAAGGGAGTGCCATCACCACCGCAAGACGCTCACCGTACCGCGACCATCTCATGACGTAGAGCGGCTCCCTGTCCGTAGGGCACCCGTCTAGTTGTATCGTGCCGAGCTCTGCGCCTGTTGCCATGCTTCTGCGGACGATGCCGTTGCGGGAACCAACCCACACCTCTTGGCCGTCTTCCTGGATGGCGATGCGCGGGGCATGGATAGCTTGCTTGGGTATCTCGACCTGAGCTTCCCAGCGCACACTGCCAAACAGTGTGTCGAATGCCAGGACACAACCACACGCGAAGTCGGCCACCACTGTCCCTGCATCTGGCGAGAACACGCAACCCGTCACCTCGGACCTCCTGCCGGTGCCGGGACGGTGGTAGTGCTCTAGTGGCCCTGACTGCTGGATCTCACCCCCAGGAATGCTGACCGTATAGACCTTGATCATGGTGCCGCTGTTGTAACCGCCATATGTGGCCGCCCAGAGACGGTCACCGGCCTCATTGATCCGGAGCGAGGATCTCGGCGAATACCCAAATGTCTGGGCGGAGACGACGATCTTCCGCGTCTGGATGTCGAGGACATGAATCCCCAAAGGCAGGTCGCTGCCAAATCCGTAGAACGCGAGCTGTTTCCCGTCTGTTGTCACATCACAACTACCAACCCCCGGCTGGCGGCGGCGTTTCGGACCGCCCCCTTCCCCGTCCCACAGCAGTTCCCGCTCAAGGGTGGTCGGGTTGATCAGGTAGATGCTCCGGCCATAGCCCACCGCAGCATTGAGCTGGGGGAAGACGCGGTAGGACTGCATGTCGTACACGTCCTCACTGATCCGCTCGGAGCGCATAACATTGACGACTCCCAACGGGTATACTTCACCGTGAAAGCGACGTCTGCGAACGGCCAGCTCGACGGGAGAATGCGAGGGCAGTCCCCCGGCGAGGTCACATGCGAACAGAACGTCCTTGTGGTCGGCGGGGATATCCAGAAGGGAAATCGTGACGGCAGCGATCCAAGGCGTCCCCGAACCTTTGCACTCAAGCGCGACTTTGGCCGGGATCTCCCGCATGCGGGAGTTCTCTACTACGCGATAGCGTGGTGCCAGCTTTGCTTTCAGCGCTTGGCGGGTTGGCCTGGCTCCAACCCACGCGATCTTGATCTTGATCGTGTCCTCGCCATCCAGAACGGCATGCACGGGCCAGTAACGAGAAGGAGTGGGCATGGGGTCGTCTTGGGGCTTAGTGAGGATCCTGAGCCACCAGTAGATTACCGTGCCGTCTCCATGCCGGATCGTCCGACCAAGCAGCAGGGGGTGATCCACGTTCACGGTGTAAGGCACTCCCGGCTCCACCAGTGCCGCCGCGCCGCGCCAGTCGCGCGATGGCAGTCCGCTCGTGCGCTTGACACCGCGTGTACCAACAGCCTCCACCGTAGTGTAGTTCTTCTCCCAGCTCTGGGCGGGTCTGGCTGGCGAACGGATCTGAGCGTGACCTTCGCGGACCTCTCCGGTCAGTATCTTGTCTGAGTATTGTGCGTTGCCCCCAAAACGCACCCCCTTTGTCCGCCAACCCTCCTTATCCTCGCTACGGTAGACGGACCACCCAGAGATACCGTGGCACTCAACGCGGAAGTTGATATCGACACGATCCTCGTACATCGTCTCGGGAACCACCGACGTCACGGTGAGAATGGCGTGGGGGCCACCAGTGTCTCTGCCGCTCCAGAGATGGCAGGCAAACACCCCCAGTAGCGCGCACGCGATGGCAGGCAGGGCGGCCGGACGTGTCCATGGAGTTCTCTTCTTCTGTCGTTCAGTCATCTCTCCTCCTCCTTCGGTATTACTCGTATCCCTCAACGCGGAAGCGGCTGGCGGGTTGGTCGATGCCGATGCGGTAGTGGTCGCGATAGAGGTCGGTGACGTGCTCGACGGCGCCTTCCTTCATGACCAGGGCGATCTTGGTTTCGTCGTAGAGCACCCAGAGATCGTCGAGGGGGTTGCCGTCGACGATGAGCAGGTCGGCAAACTTGCCGGGCTCGAGGGTCCCGAAGCGGTCGAGCTTGCGGTAGGCCTTAGCGGTGGTGCGGGTGGCGGCGACGAGGACTTCCATGGGGGAGAGCCCGCAGTCTTGCAGCTCGACCAGCTCCCAGGGGCTGGCGTCGCCGACGAGCCAGCCCTGGCCGGAGCCGGGGTAGTCGGTGCCGAGGGCGATGTTGGCCCCGATCTCGTGGGCGAGACGCACGCCAGCGCGATGGATCGGCTGGGATTTGCGCATCTCGGCGAGCATCCAAGGCCGGTCCGGCCAGGCGGCAAGGTTGCGGTCGGAGGTGACGCGGAGGGTGGGTACATAGTAGAGCCCCGCGTCCTTGATGCCGCGCACGCCGGCTTCGTCGATGAAGCACCCGTGGTGGATCTGGTCGACGCCGGCTCTGATGGAGTTGCCGATGCCGGGCTGGGTGTGGGCATGGACGACGACGGGGACCTCCCAGGCGTGGGCTTCGTCGACCAATGCTTCGAGCTCTTCGAGGGTGTAGTTGCGCACGCTGCAGGTCTCGTTAGCGGCCCAGAAGCCACCGGAAGCGGCGGTCTTGATGAAGTCGGCGCCCATGTCGGTCATTTCACGGACGGCCTTGCGGACCTCCCAGGGACCATCGGCGGTGCGGAACTTCACATGCCCATGGGTGGGACAGACCACAGCCCCCGCGATCATCCGGGCACAGCCCCGGACCTGACCGGCATTGATACCGTCGCGCAGCCGAATGCCATCACGGTTGGCGGAGACACTGCAGACGGTAGTGATGCCGCGCTGAAGGGACAGGCGAAGAACCTGGATGGCGTCGGTGTTGCCGCCCACATGGGCGTGACCCTCAACCAGACCAGGCATGACCGTGCGCCCGGCAGCATCGATCGCCTCCGCCTCGGCGGGGATCTCGACCCCCTGGCCAACGGCCTCGATTTGCTGATCCCGGACGAGGATGGTGGCATCGCTCAACGGCATCCCGCCGTTGCCGTCGATCAGGTGCGCGTGGGTGATGGCTTTGAGGGACATGGTGTCCGCCTCCTCGGGTGGTTGATCGTGCGTCTCTGTTCAAAGTACATGCAGGCATGATGGCATCAAGCCCGGACGACTGGAGTAAGGGAGTGCACAGGAAGGAACCGGGGCGCTGCCCCGAAGCCCCGCCGGGGAGACTCGTCTCCCCGGACCCCACAGGACGGCCTCGCGGAACGGACTACCGTTCCGCGAGGCGTTCGCCGCTGCTCGCGCATGGCGGCAGAACGTGGGAGGAAAGGCAGTCGGGAGAGCTCTGCCTGTGCAGCGACGAGGGTAGAAGCGGCGTCCTCGCCGCCTTCGTCAATTGGTGCCTGCGGCACGGCAATCTGGGCAAGACGGAGTTGTGCTGCATCGGGTGTCCCCAAGCCCTGGCGGGCGGTTCCGGTGCCTACGGCGGGCCCCCAGAAAGCGGCGAGACGCCGCTTCCACTCTGGGAACGCCTTGGGAATCTCATCCCCAAGCCCTGGCGGGCGGTTCCGGTGCCTACGGCGGGCCCCCAGAAAGCGGTGAGACGCCGCTTCCGCTCTGGGGACGCCTATGTGCGCCAGCAACGGCAGTCGCCTTGCGGAGTGGTACACCACACCGTAAGGCCCTACTTCGAGGGGTCCGGGGAGGTGCGCCTCCCCGGCGGGGCTTCGGGGCAGCGCCCCGGCCTCAGCGGAAGCGGAGGGCCTTGCGGTAGAACCATTCGGCGGACATCATGAGCAGGGCCAGGAGCCACAGCCAGGCGCTGTCCCAAATGGGCACGGAGTAGCGGCGGGCGCCGGGTTTGGGTTGGGCGGCGGGCGCATTGAGCAGGGCCTTGAGTTGGCTAGCACTGGTCAGCACTCTGCCATCGGTCAGCTCCGCCAGGGCTTCGAGCGCGGCGTGGTCCGGCTCGGTATCCGCCAGTTCGAGACTGGTGTGATCGAGCCCGACGACAACCTGCTCGTCCCCCACCGGTTTGCCCTCTTGATTCACGGCCGCCACGAGAATGGTGACTTGGTTCCCAATGAGACCACGAGGCAGGACCAGATCGCCGACAAACTGGCTGCGCGCGGGGTCTAGTTCGAGCGTGGCGGTCGTGTCCAGGGCCTCGGCCAGCCGAGCCGTGACGGTGAGTTGACGCAGCAGCGCGGGCTCCGTGAGCAAACGCAGATGCGCCCGCAACCCCACGCTTTCGCCGGGCCGATACTGCAGGGCATCGGCATTGGCGATGAACTCGGTGCGGTGCGAGGCCATGCTGTTCTCGGCCAGCCAGCGCACGGCATTGAGCCAGAACCGGCGGTAGTGCCGGTTGTCGCGCTCGCCTTCACCCCATTCGGTCTGGTACAGCTCGCCCCAACCACCCGCAGCATCCGAAGTGAAGGCCATGGAGCGCCCCTTGCCGTAGCTCTGCACGCAGATCAGGGGCATGTCCTTGTCTTCCCAGTAGGCCAGCACCTGGGCCCCGGGTTTGGCGCGGTTCACCAGGTTCGTGCCCTTGAAGATGGGATGGGCTTCGAGGATGCGGGCGTTCTCGGCCTCGTCTTCAGCCAGATGCCAGATGGGATGGTGCCGGATAGCGGCGGAGGTATCGACCTTGATGTCTTCCCAAACGTAGCCCTTCTCTTCCTCGGCGGTGGCCATGTCCACCGGGATCAGCTGTTCCCAGACGGTCTTGTCCCAGCCGCCCGCCCCAAAGGCCGTATAGCCGCCGATCATCGCGAAGCCGCCGCCATTCTCGGCCACGAGCTGGCGGGTCCACTCCAGTTGCTCGTCGCTGAAGATGGAGCGGTTGATATCACTGCAGATCACCACGTCGTAGGCCAACAGCTCCTTGCGAGTGGTGGGATATCCCCGGGACTCGTCATCCACGCGGAACAGGCGCCCGCCCTTCTCCAGCTGCTCGTCCACGGTCAGGATATCGACGTCGATGTTGCCGACTTCCCGGAGAGCTGCGGGGATGAAGTCGTAGTCCATGACCTCTTCCCAGACCTTGTCCTTGTGGTTCGAGCCCTCCATGTAGAGCACGTGGAGCTTGGGATCGGTGACAGTGACCTGGAAGGGGAAGCGGTTGTCGGCCTGGTTTGGCTCCTCGCCAAGTGGCTCGACCTGCACATGCAGGGCGCGGTTTTCACGCTCGACTTTGAAGGTCAGGGTCTTACGGACGATGTTCTCGATGCCGGCCGCGAAAGTGACCTCGTCGACGACCTTTTCGTCGGCATCGCGAAGCTGGATGCGGATCGGCCGTCCCTCGGCCTTGGTCAGCCCCAGTTCCACCTCGACCGGCACGCGGGAGTTGGCGGGCACGTGGCGTTCGACCCGGCAATTGCGGATGCAGGCATCGGGGCTCTCGGCGGGCTCGCCGAGGGGGTAGACGGAGATGGCAATATCGGCCCGGCGCGCAGCCAGGCCAGCATCGCCAAGGCTTCCTCGGTCCTGGGTCCGCCCGTCGCTCAGCACCACCACCCGTTGCGAGCGCACGCCGGCCGCCATTTGCACGCCCCGGGCCAGCGCGGCCCCGAGATTCGTGGCCGGGCCGTTGGGGTGTAGAGAGGCCAGCTTGTCGGGTTCGGTGGCCTTGGTGGACAGCTCGCCGGAGAAGGGGAGGATCTGCACGCGCCCGGCCAGATGCTCGGCAGCCAACACATCGGTCAGGATCGCGCGGGCTTGGGCCAGACGGGTCTCCCCATTCCCGGCGCCCATGCTGGCAGAGGTATCAACCAGGAGCAGCGTAGGGGCTTCGCGGTCCGGTTCGCCGGCCGCCCGCTTCTTGACCGGGTCGGCCATGACCAGCAGCAGCAAGATCACCACCACCAGCCGCATGCCGATCACCAACCAGCGCTCACGGGGCGTACGGAACAGATGGCTGCGGCGAACAAGGGTGAGCACGGAGCCGGACCCGACCACGGCGGCCAGGATCAGGACCCAAGGGGGGAAGGCGAGGTTCAGATTCATTCGCGCGCGTCGTCCGAGAGTTCCTTGAAGTAGGTGTCCACGAGGGGGCGGTACTCCTCGGGCACGCGGCGATCCCGGTCGATCAGCATCTCTCGTTCGACGATCTCGTCAATGAGCTGACGGAGGCGCCTGGCGCCCGGCTCCAAGGCGTCCTGCGTGACATCCTTCGGGACCTCCTGGCCGTCCGTGCCAGTGGCGTCCAGGTTCTGCGGGGCGACCTCGGTCTCCAGCCTCTTGCCCAGTTCCTCCATCTTCTCGTCCTGGAGTTCCTGGTAGTCCTCGGCCAGTTCGCTGAGCTTCTCGTTAGTAGTGGGCTTGTCGGGCTTCGGCGGCGTGGGCTCCTTGGCCTCGCGTTCCACCTCTTCGGCCAGCCGTTTGGTCTGGGCTTCGGCCTCGGCGAGACGCTCCAGCTGATTCTTGACCAACTCCTTGCGTTCCTCCTCAAAGGTCTTGGCCATCTCGCGCAGCCGTTCGGCGGCCTTCCTGTCCTGCTCGGCCGCTTGCTCCTCGCGGCCTTCTTCGCGGTCCTTGGCGGCTTCGCGAATGTCCTCGGGAAGCTGTTCGGCCTCCAACTCCTTGCGGGCCTCGTTCAGTTTCTCGGCGACCTTCTCCCGGTCTTCGGTCTTGGTCTCGCCCATGCGCTTCATCCAGTCCGCCAAAGTCTCGGCCTCGCGGGCAATCTCTTCGCGCTGTTCCGCCGGTGTCTGGGCTTGCTGCGGCTGTTCCGCTGGGTTCTGCGCTTGTTGTTGGGCTTGAGCCTGCGCCTGCTGCTGCTGCGGATCTTGCGGATCTTGCGGATCCTGCGGTTGC
>JABGQJ010001709.1 GCA_018648945.1 Victivallales bacterium | reverse complement strand
TTTTTCACCCCACGGGAATGTTTGATGGAAAACCCTCGTTAATGATTATCTATTCCGGCTTTACGAGGAAAATAATATTTAAACCACACGGGAAGAACAGCTGTCGGTTGTTTTTTGCAGATATATAGAACTACAACAGAGAGTCAACGTCGATCATTTCCATCTCAAAGGCATTCGCGACACCTTCATAACAGACATGCCCGTTGATGACATTGGCGCCAAGTTTGATTTCATTACTTGACTTCATCGCTTCCCGCCATCCCTGATTAGCGATTTGCAGCGCGTAAGGAAGCGTGGCATTCGTCAGAGCCAGAGTCGACGTTTTAGCCACGGCCCCGGGCATGTTGGCGACGCAGTAGTGGACTACATTATCAATAATATAAATCGGATCAGAGTGTGTCGTCGCTTTTGAGGTTTCAAAACAGCCGCCCTGGTCGATAGCAACGTCAACCAGCACCGCACCACGTTTCATGGTTTTCAGCATGTCCTTTGTGATTAACCGGGTCGCTTTGGCGCCAGGAATCAGGACC
>JABGQJ010001708.1 GCA_018648945.1 Victivallales bacterium | reverse complement strand
CCATATCCCATTTCCTCTGCTCAATTTTCATTTTATATTGGGCATCGACATTGTGCCTCTTATCGTCTCAACAAATTTTTCCCGAACTACCGGAAACTCCTCGCCATAAATCTCAGTGAAATTGCTCGAATGCTTGGAGTGCCAGGTAAGGGACAACAGGAAGGAAACGGACAGTTTTGACAAGCACAGCACAGCACCCCGATATAACCTGGTGGCGAGACGCCCGGTTCGGCATGTTCATCCACTGGGGCCTTTACGCCATCCCGGCCGGCGAGTGGAACGGGAAACGGATCCCGAGCGCTGCAGAGTGGATTATGAACCGCACCACGCCCTCGCGCTCAAAATAGATGGGACGCGGACATCTATCCCGGCACCGTGCAGCAACCGGACAGCAGCATCACCCTCGAGAGGCATGAAATTTTCATCAGTGTGAATGACGAAACCCTACCTGCTGTGATTCGGGAGGATGCGCGCCAGCCCATTCGTGGCAACGCATACTGGATGTGCATTACGAGTGAGATCGGCGCTGT
>JABGQJ010001707.1 GCA_018648945.1 Victivallales bacterium | reverse complement strand
CACGGGGCGGTGTTGACCATGATGTACTGGGTCTGGCCGAGGCGGTCCTGCTCCAGATAGGCGAACTGCCACATGCGCCCGACGAGGTCGCGCTTGGCCTCGTCGTGCTCGGGGTTGTCGATCTGGTTGTGGATCTCGTCGGGGTCGCGGGTCATATCGTAGAGCTCGTCCCGACCGAAGCCGTTGAAGACGTACTTGTGGGTCTTAGTGAGAACCTGGCGCTGGGTGAAGTGCTGCTCCGTGCCTTCGCACTGCATGCAGATCTCCTGGCGCCAATCCGGCGGCGTTTCGTCGCGGAGGAAGGGCACGAGGCTGCGCCCCGTGTGGTAGCGTTCCGGTTGCACGCCGCCGAGCTCGAGATAGGTCGGCGCGAAGTCGGCGAGAGACACGAACTCTTCGACGCGGCGGCCGGGGTGTCTGACGCCTTTGGGCCAGCGCGCGATCGCGGGGACGCGGTAGCCGCCGAGGAACGACGGGACCTGCTTGTGGAAGAGCCCGTGCTCCCCCACGTAGTCGCCGTGGTCGGCGCA
>JABGQJ010001706.1 GCA_018648945.1 Victivallales bacterium | reverse complement strand
TGCCTAATCCATGCCGCCAGCGTTCAATCTGAGCCAGGATCAAACTCTCCATTGCAAAAATGGAGTACCCGACCGGGGGGGACCCCGGCGGGAATTATGTCCGTTCAATAAGGAATCGATGATTGCTTTGGTCTGCTCTGGCAGAAGCCAGTCAGACGCCCGCACACATCATCGCACTGTTCAGTTTTCAAAGAGCCGTTGGTTGTCGCGTCCCAGCCGAAGTGGCTGTTCAGCAAGCCCTTAAAGTACATTCGATCGATCCGGTTTCAAGTCGCCTTGAGGCGATTCTTCTGGATCTTTCCCGCTCACTCAGCCAGGACTCACAGCTTTGTGCACGAGCTGTCTAATAGACACCCGCAAAACCGATCCGCAAGCTCCATTCGACCCTTTCTCGCCGTTTTTGTCAGTTCAGGAGAGAGGGAGGAGACATTCCTGTCAGGGCGGGGGAGGAGAGGTCGTCCCGGGCGGCAGAAACCGAAGGGGCAAGCAGCGGGGCCAGGCGGCCAGGGCGAGAAGGCGATGCCATGGCTG
>JABGQJ010001705.1 GCA_018648945.1 Victivallales bacterium | reverse complement strand
ATGGACTCGCGGCCGTCAATGGACCTGTTGGCGATTGCAATGCGGCCCGAGACGACCACGTAGAGCTCGTCGGGGGTGCCGCCTTCTTCAAAGATGACGTCTCCGCGTTGCAGGTCACGGTCAGTTGAGAGCGTTGCGATGGTGTCGAGGTCGGCCGGGCCGAGGCCGGCAAAGAGCGTTGTTTCGCTGAGGAGGGTGGTGTCTGGCATGTCGGTTGGCCATGCTAGTGACGTGCACCACTTCCTTTCAGCATCGCCGGCTGGCTCTTCCACATTTCCGACTCCCTCCGGGTGGTTGTTGTGAGCCTCTGGACGGTTGTTGTGGCCGCCGGTGACGGCCTTCGCTTCGGCTCCGACAAGCAGTCGGCCGATCTGGGGGGAGTGTCCGTGCTGGAACGCTCGGTGGCCACTGCATCAGATGTCTCTGACGGTGTGGTTGTCGTTGTCGGAGAGAGTCGGGTCGAAGGGGCCCGGACGCTCCTCGCCGGCGTTGTCGGCGTTGTCGAGGTGGTCAGCGGTGGAGCCACCCGTT
>JABGQJ010001704.1 GCA_018648945.1 Victivallales bacterium | reverse complement strand
CTGCCGTCTGCAACCAACTGCGCCGCCGTCTGCTGACTGCCGCGCACGAACTGAATCCAGTGCCCTGATCTCCGCGAGAGGAGTCCGATGACCAAGCTCAACCGAATCGTCGTGGCCGCCCATTCCTCCCTGCCCTATCTGACCGCCGCGCAGGCCCTCGGCCAGGGGTTGTCCCTGCCGGTCCAGCACCACGACCGGGTCCAGCCAGACGCCATCAATCTCGGGCCGCCGAGCTTCGCTAGCCAGGTGTCCGGGGCGGACCGCCTTCTCGAAGCCGCCCCAGTTGACGAGCCCTGGGATCTTCTCTATCAGCTCGACGACGGCGGTTGGTTGGTCACGGGCCATGCGCCCCTCGCCGCCGCCCACGCGGCGCTGCAACTGCTCGACTGGTTGCAGGAGAAGCGGCTGTTCCCACAGCCCTACCGCAAGATCCGCACCCGTCAATTCCGCTCCATGGAGCTGGAGTTCGACGACTGGACCGGGGGCTTCAACCGACTGGCCGACGGCTTCGATATCGAGCAACACAGCCAGG
>JABGQJ010001703.1 GCA_018648945.1 Victivallales bacterium | reverse complement strand
GCGTCGGCGCCTGGTCGCGCTGCTACCAGCCGGGCGTCACCGTCGAAGGGGTGGGCAATCGGGTCGCCCATAACTGGATACACCACGCTCCCCACATCGCCGTCCTGCTCCACGGCAACGAGCACCAGATCGAGTTCAATCACATCCACCACGTCTGCCTGGAGACCGGCGACGCCGGTGCCTTCTACATGGGACGCGATTGGACCGAGCAGGGGAACATTATCCGCCACAACTTCTTCCACCACACCCAGGGCGTCGGCATGGGCTCTATGGCGGTCTACCTGGACGATTGCGCCAGCGGCGCCGTGATCTACGGCAACATCTTCTACGAGTGCACGCGCGCCGCTTTCGTCGGCGGAGGGCGCAACAATCGCATCGACAACAACATCTTCGTCGACTGCCAACCCGCGGTTCAGATCGACGGCCGCGGCCTGAATCCCAGCCCGGTCTGGCAGAATATGGTCTACTCGACCATGAAAGAACGGCTGGACGCCATCGACCATCACTCCCCGCTCTACAACACGCGCTATCC
>JABGQJ010001702.1 GCA_018648945.1 Victivallales bacterium | reverse complement strand
CCAGCTGTGCCGTGTCCAGGAAGATCTGCCTGTAGAGCAGCTTTTCCGGGGCATCGTCAAGCCCACGGATGATATGTCCGCGCAGGGTCCAGCCACGGACGGCTCCCGAGTCCTCTGACAGTCCTCCCTGGCCGCGGCAGTCGAGGGCTGCCACTGTGAACCCGTTAGCTGCGTAGCCCAGCTTATCCGTCCAGTCCCCGCAGCTGCCCGAGTAGCCGTGGAACATGAGGACGGCGGGGTGAGGAGTGGCGACGGCCCTCGGCTTGATGAGTTTGGCATGGACGCGAGCACCGCCCACTCCGGTGAAGAACATATCGAAGCATTCGGCGAAGGAGGTCTGGAACTCAGCCGGGACAAGCTCGACGTCAGGAGCGATCGCGTGCATCTCGGCCAGCGCCTCGTCCCAGAAGCCCTCAAAGTTCTCGGGCTTCGGGTTCGTGCCTTGGTAGCTCGTGAGCTTCTCAAACGGCATATCAAACAGCAGTGGCATTCCGGAATCTCCTCGAGGCTGCCTTCGTGGGCAGAGCGTTGG
>JABGQJ010001701.1 GCA_018648945.1 Victivallales bacterium | reverse complement strand
AACTGCGCATTCGGGTCAGCCCTGCGAACTGGACTTGTTGGAGCCAGGCCTCCAGTCTGGAGGTCCGCCCCCCCTCCCAAGAGCGTTCCAAGGACATCGCTCCTGGTACTCGGGGGTCGGGGGGAGACTCACTCGCGTCGGGGCTCCACACCCAGCAGATGGCGGACGAAGAAGTCCCGCATGCGCCACTTCCCGTAGGCACTGGTCCCCGCCCCGTGACCTGTCCCGGGAAAGACGATCAGGTCGAAGTCCTTGTCGGCCTTGATGAGACGGTCCACGCACTGCATCGTGCTGGCGGGATCGACGTTGCGATCCACCCACCAGAGTTGGACGGGGTCGTCTGTCTGATTCACAAAGATCAGATTGACCTCGCCACCGTGATCGCGGCTGGCCTCGACGCGAGACGGGGGGCGAGTCTCCATCCCGAGGACAGGGCACTCAGCCAAGTCCACCAGTCCGGGTTTGCTCCCGTTCACTGCTCTGACAGCTTTAGCCCCCGCTTCGCCATGCAGCAGCAACCACAGGTGACCTC
>JABGQJ010001700.1 GCA_018648945.1 Victivallales bacterium | reverse complement strand
TGGTTTGTGATTATACATATGACATTTGTGCTCTCAGCCATAGGCATGGCTTATGTCGATAAAATGAATAAACATTGATTTTCTCACTGATTTTATAGACCTCTAAAACCTTTTTTCATCACGAAGGCACGAAGAACACGAAGGTTAAATAGAAAGTTAAGAAAAGATTTTGAAATAATTTAATGTTCATTTACATGCACTAACCTTAAGGTTAGCGCCATAACTTTTTAAATACTTCGTGTTCTTCGTGCCTTCGTGGTGAATATATTTTATATAGCATTGCGATAAAATGATTGAAGTTTTTGAAAGTATTATCCCTGTTTTTGCAATAGTTATTCTGGGTTTTGCTCTGCGTAAAGGCGGCTTAGTTCCCGCTGATAACTGGCGAGCTGTTGAAGAGCTCTGTTTCTGGATCTTCTTTCCATGTCTACTGGCCATGACATTGATAAAGGCTGACCTGGGAGCCATTGAATTTGGTCCATATACGCTGACCCTTATATTTACGGTGTGCTCGGTGGCAATATTAACTCTG
>JABGQJ010000170.1:7325-12415 GCA_018648945.1 Victivallales bacterium | reverse complement strand
ACCAGGGGAAACCATGGCCGGCTTCCCTCGGTGGCGTCGGCGAACCAGCAGAGACAATGAGGAGAGCACCCAGGGCTGGCGTGGACAGCGCCGAGGCGCGAGCAACTGGCATGGCTCTCCAGCAGGTCTACTTCCGCGCCATCGGAGCGGAGCTAGTCATCCCTCTTGGTCCAGGACGGAAGGGTACTGGGACTGGTAAGCTGGGACCACCGCATGTAGCTGACATGACCATCGATGTAGGCTGCATTGGCACCCTCGCCGTGGGTGGACGGCACGTAGTTGGGGCTCATTCCCGGAGGTCCGAAGTAGGGACCTGGGCCGCTTACGCGCCGATCTCCCATCATGAACATGTTGGACGGATCCTGGATCGTGCCGAGTGTCACGGCACCGCCGCGCTCGGTCGTGGCGGTGGCGTGTCCCTCGATGTAGCCGAGGCCCCACTGCGTCGAAGTATTGTTCCAGCCGCAGTAGTTCCAGCCATAGTCGGGGTAGGCGACACTAGGAGAGCCAAGAGAGGGGCAGCGCCAGACATTGTTCGTGAGGAAATCACCACTGAGATGGGGGTAAAGGAGCTGGTACCACCAGACGGCGCCGCCCGGTGGCATGCGGCAGGCCGGGATGTACTCCCCGGAGTCGTCGGCATACATCAGGGCACCAAGGGAGATCTGCTTCAGGTTCGAGACGCAACTGATGGAGCGCGCCTTCTCGCGGGCCTGACTAAGGGCGGGCAGAAGCATGGACGCGAGGATCGCGATGATCGCGATCACAACCAGCAACTCGATCAGTGTGAATCTGCGCTGTCTCAACATGGGGGAGGCTCCTTACTGTTCCTGCATTTCCCGACTCAACGATGATAGCCGTCTCTGGACAGTCGTCCTGGCATAGCACTTGGTGCACCCTCTCTGTCCGCAAACCGCTCGTCCGCTTCTCTCGCGCCCGCAGGGGCATTTGCCCAGGACCCACAAGAGAAACCTGAAAAACTGCCACACCATACTCGCTCCGAATCCGTTGCACCACCAAGCGGAGCTGGAAGATACACGCCGTGGCCTGGATAAGGGCAGGACCCGCCACCGTCCGCGCCAACCCGCTACGGCCTCCGTGCCCTGGTTGAGGGCCACGAGACTGCGCGCGACGGGGTTCCGGCAGATGGTTCATGAAGGGGCCAGACTGAAGGCAGCGAGCCAGGCGTCGGCAAGGAGTTGGTGCCCGGCCCACGTGGGATGCACACCGTCCCAGAGCCAGTATTCGGCAGGCGCTCGTTCGAGAACTTGGTCGAAGACGTCCTGGCAGCAAACACGGGCGGCCCCATACTCCTCGGCCAAGCGGGCCACGACCTCGCGGCGAGCACAGACTTCCCGCTCCCAGTCTCGCCAATGCTCCTGGCGGGCGCCGACAGGCAGGACGAAGGGATCGCAGAGCACGACCCGCAATGCGGGATTCCGGGCCATGGCCTCGTCCAGCATCAGCCGGTAGACCGTCTCAAACTTGGGCACGGCAATCCCGCGGCTGCCCCGCGACGGGGTCGGCGCACCGTTGATGCCGACCAGGATGCTCAGGACATCGGGGGCCAAGGCCAGGGCGTCCTCTTCCCAGCGGGCGTAGACATCCACGACTCGGTTGCCGCTGACCCCCCGGTTGTGGAACATAGGCTGCTGTTCCGCGAGACGCGCGCCGAGCTGGGCGGCGATGAGAAACACGTACCCGTGACCGAGGATGTGGTTCTTGTCCTCGCTGCGACCACGCGCGCCGTCGGTGATGGAATCGCCCTGGAACACAAAGGTGGTAGCCATGGGGGCCTCAGAAGTCCGCGGGGTTGAGCGCACGAAGGGCGTGGTTGACCGCCCGAGTCTTCTCGAAGCTCGCGGGAGCGGGAAGCACGCCCGCGCTGCTCAGGAAGATCCCGCGCACGTCGGGGCATTGCTGAAGATCCTCGACCACCGTCTGGACGATGGTCTCCACCGGCTCCAGCCAGAGCGTGGCATTGGTGCCGCCGATCAACGCCTTGGAGGGCATGCGGGTGCGCCCTTCGGCCAGCGACACATTGCCCAAGGGATACGTGGTGTAGGCCTCGTTGACCAGCGCCGGGAGCGTATCGATGTCCTCCAGCAACGCATTCAGCGTACCGCACATGTGGTGGACGGGGATGATGCCGTGGTCCAACACCAGCTGCCCATGCTCGGCCAGATGGGGCATGCTGAAGCGGCGAAACATGTCGGGGCTGATCAGACTGGTGGAGGTGTTCTCGGTCAGCCAGAAAGTATCGGCTGGACAGTGCGGAAGCGTGGCGCGCAGGTGGCGCAGCCGGTCCTGGTGCATCAGCCCCAACACCTCGGCAAAGAGCTCCGGGGTGTCGAACATGTGGAACACACAGCTCTCCGGGCCGCACATGTGCTCGATCAGGTTCATCAGCGGGCCGGGACCGACGCCCGAGGACGTGTAGATATCCTGCTCCGCCAGTCGGCGTTGGCGATCGTGGCCGACCTGGGCCTGGTCGGCATCCACGCAATACTCCGTATCCGTGTAGAACCACCGCAGCGCCTGGAACTGCTCGGTGGTTGCCGCACAGAACATGGTGGGGTGCCAAGACTGGGTGAACGGGTCGTGCGACTCCTCGCCCGCCAGCGTCCCGTCCGGCGTGTCGAAGAGGGTGCGACGCAGCCCGGGTTCGTTCTCGACGCGCACGGTGACATGGGGCCGCTTCGTGGCGAGGGCCTGACCAGGCATGCCACAACCGACCATCACGTCGCTGTCGGCGGCTTGGAGCAGTTCCACCGCGCCCATGGAGCAATAGGGCTCCGGCTGGGCATTCTGCCAGGTGCGGTTGGCCATCTTCTGCCAGACAGGGAAGCGGTCCACCGGCTGCTGGCGCAAGGTCCGTTCGATCCGTTCGCGGTTCCGCATGTTCCTCTCCTGATTTAGGAGGCGCTGATGACCAGCACCCGAAGGTCAGTGTCGCCCGTGTTCTCCAGGCCGTGCTCGCCGCCGGGGAAAACGGCAGTGATGTCGCCGGGGGCCACCTGGTGTCTCTTGCCATCGAGAGTCATCACCCCCTGACCGGAGAGGATGTAGTAGTACTCCTCGTCATCACTGTGGCGGTGGATGCCGATGGACGTGCCAGGCGGCAGCACATCGTCGTGGAAGAAGCGCAGGTGCCTGCCCGCCAGATCCTCCCCGCCGAGTACCCCCACCCAATCAATTTCCCCGACCCCGTCGTGGCACCCGGCAACGGGACGCGCAGGCATGGCGGCTCGGGACTTGTGCAGCGTGGTCATGCGTTTCTCCGAGGTCACTGGAAGGGGGAATGGCTGACTCTATACGCCCGCCGACCCGGGGTCAACGCGAAGGACTGCTCCGCCATCGTGGAAATCGCTGGCCAGCGTCATCCTTGGCGAGGAACTTGACAGCGGCGCATCCAAACATAGCTTCACCACCATCCTGTCGACGCCCCCCGCGAGAAACCAAGGAGAGACGAAGTCCATGCTCGACCTGATCATTGAGAACGGTACGCTTATCGACGGTACCGGCACCCCGCGCCGCCGGGCGGACGTCGGCGTCAGCAACGGTCGGGTTGACGCGGTCGGCGACTTGCGCGACGCGCAAGCGGCGAGACGCATCGAGGCCAGCGGACGGGTGGTCTGCCCGGGGTTCATCGACCTGCACACGCACTGCGGCTTCGACCCCAAACACTCCCGAGCCAACGCGACCATCAACTATCTGCAACAGGGCGTGACCACCGTGGTCGGCGGCAACTGCGGCTTTGGTCCGACTGACCTCGCCGCCATCCTCGCCGTTCCGGACGCCGTCGCCGACGGGCCGAACCTGGCAATGATGATCGGGCACAACTCCATCCGCCTGGCCGTCATGGATCAGGCAGACCGGGTGCCGAGCCCAGCCGAGCTCGACGCGATGAAGCGCCTCGTGCGCGCCGCCATGGAATGCGGGGCCATCGGGTTCAGCAGTGGGCTCTACTATGTGCCCGGCTGCTACGCGACCACCGATGAAGTGGCCGAACTGGCGAAGACGGCAGCGGCCTACGGCGGGTTCTACAGTACCCACATGCGGACAGAGGGGGACGGGATCGACACGGCCCTCAAGGAGGCGATTCAGGTCGGCCGCGCGAGTGGGTTGCCGGTCCAGGTGTCCCACCACAAGGTCTCGGGCCTGGCCAATTGGGGACGGAGCGTGGAGACGCTCGCCCTCATCGAGGCCGCCCGCGCGGAAGGAATCGACGTCAGCCCGGACCAATACCCGTACACCGCTTCGTGTGCGCGGATCGGGATCATCCTGCCACGCTGGGTATGTGCGGGCAGTGATGCGGAAGCCCGCGCTCGCTTGCAGGACGCGTCCACCCGGTCTCGGGCGGGCGCGGAAGCGGTCGCGTTGCTCAAGAACGTGTATGGCGGCGAACTCGAGCGGATCGCGATCGCGACCTCCGTGATCCGGCCGGAGCTCGCCGGAAAGACGTTCGCGGACATCGCGGTCGAGCGCGACGCGGCCGACCCCTACGCAGACATGGCCGAATTTGTCATGGACCTGGCTGGCGAGCGCCCGGCCTCGTGCGACACCATGTGCATCTTCCACTCCATGTGCGAGGCGGACGTGGAACGGATCATGGCCTACGAACACACGGCAATCGCCTCGGACGGCTGGAGCGTCGAGTTCGGTGCCGGCCACCCGCATCCCCGGCTCTACGGCACCTTCCCGCGCGTGCTCGCCCACTACTGCCGGGAGCGACTGCTCTTTCCCCTGGAGGAGGCGGTTCGGAAGATGACGTCCCTGCCCGCCGCCAGGGTGGGCATCCACGGTCGCGGCATTCTGACCCCGGGCACCCACGCCGACATCACCGTCTTCGACCCGGAAACCGTCGCGGACCGCGCGACCTTCGCCGACCCGCACCAGTACCCGGTCGGGATCGATTTCGTCATCGTCAACGGCGAGATCGTGCTCGACCACGGCACCCACACCGGCGCTCTCCCAGGCGTGTTCATCCCGAGGTGACAGTGTGGACGGAAAACTGGGTCCCCGGCAACAGTATCCCAGTGGCGCTTAAGCACCGCAGACTGCTTCCGCCTCGCGGGGAACTCCCACAA
>JABGQJ010000170.1:0-7226 GCA_018648945.1 Victivallales bacterium | reverse complement strand
GGGGTCATGCAATGCGTGCCCCAATCCCCGTCACAATAACTACGTAGGACTAACGAACCGCTCCTTCATGACGCCAAGCGACGATCTTCAAAAAGAAATTCTCGAACTCATCCGACAATCTGGGGAGAGTGGCGCCCGACGCCCTGATCTCCGACGACTTCTGGACTGCCGCAAGGGCAGCAAACACCAGGCCTTCAAAGAGGCCTTCCGCAAGCTGATGGCCAACGGCCAGATCAGCCGCAAGCGAGGCGGGCGCTATGCCATCGCCGAAGCGACCGGACTACTCGCCGGCACCATCTCGGTGAATGTGAGCGGCGGCTACGGCTTTGTCACCTTGGCCGACGCAGCCGAGGGTGCCCCCGACCTGTTCATCCCCCCCAAGTACATCGGCGATGCCATCACCGGTGATCGCGTGCTGATCCGCGTCCTCGATACCAACGAACGCGGGACCAGCGCCACCGTCGAGCGCATCGTGGAACGTGCGGCCGAATCCGTCGTCGGCTGCCTGGACGACGATGGAGACAGCTTCTTCCTCCGTCCCATGCAGCGCAGCATGCCGGAACGCATGTCCCTGGCGGTCTCCGAAGATGCCTTGCAGAACGTCAAACTGGGCGACTGGATTCAGGGACGCCTCCTGCCTCCCGACCAGTCCGGGAACGGACCGACCGCCGAGTTCGTCCGCAAGGTCGGCTCGGGTGCCGACCTGCGCGGCGACCTGGATGCCGTGGTCGTCGAGTTCGGGCTGGCCGATCCCTATTCCCCTGCCGAAGTGCAGCACGCAGCCACCTGCAAGCCGCGCGAAATCGAGCGTGAGGACTGCCGGGCACTGACCGTGCTGACCATCGATCCCGAGGATGCCAAGGACTTCGACGACGGCCTCTCCATCGAGCGGGGCCCCGAGCCGGGCCGGGTCACGGTCGGGGTCCACATCGCCGATGTCGCCGCCTTCGTCGCGCCCGGCAGTGACTTGGACGAAGCGGCCCGCTCCCGCACCTTCACGGCCTACCTCCCCGGTCGGACGTTGCCCATGCTGCCACGGGTTCTGGCCGCCGAGCGCTGCAGCCTGCTCGCGGGCCAGGACTCGGCCGCCCACTCCGTCTTCCTGGAGATCGATGAAACCACCGGCGAAGTGCTCTCCGCGCGCCGGGCACATACCCTGATCCATGTCCACGAGCGCCTCAGTTTCCCCCAGGTCCAGGATCTGATCGGTGACGCCATCGGCCAGGCTGCCGAGCGTTCGCAGACCCTGGCCACCCTCTCCGCGCTGGCCCGCATCGCCGTTGCCATGCGGGGTCGGCGCCGACAGGTCGAGCAGTTCCTGCGGATGGCGGTCCCCGATGTCCGCGTGCAATGCACGGAGGATCCGCCCCGGATTCTCGGGCTGCGGCGGGTCGAGCCGAACCGCTCGCACGAATTGGTCGAGGAGTTCATGCTCGCGGCCAACAGCGCGGTGGCCCGCGAGCTGCATCAGCGGAATCTGCCGGGGCTCTACCGCGTCCACGCCCCGCCCAAGGCCGACGGCCTCTTGGAGTTCGCCAACTGGGCGAAATTCGTCATGGGGGGCGGACTTCCTGCGCTGCATCAGCGAGACCAGCTCAACGCGTTCCTCGCCCGAGCCGCCAGCGACCCACTCGCGGATGTCATCTTCAACTCGTTCCTCCGCACCATGTCCCGGGCCTCCTATACTGCCGGGCCGGGCGAACACTTCGGTCTGGGGAAGGACCTCTACCTGCACTTCACCAGCCCGATCCGACGCTACCCCGACCTTGTCGTTCACCAGCAGCTCTGGGCTCTGGACTCCGGGGATTCCCCTCGGAGCCTCGACCAAGTTGCAGAGATCGGGGATTTCTGCACGGCCCAGGAGATAATCTGCGACAACGCCTACTACGCCGCCTGCGACCGCCTCAAGCTGCGCCATGTGCGCACGCTGGAGGAGCGCGACCCGGGCACCTGCCACGAAGCGGTCGTGGCCAAGGTCGCGGGTGAAGGGCTCCTGCTCTTCCTCCCCCAACTTGGTCTGCAGGGCTTCCTTGCCTCCTCTCTGTTCCGCGACCAGCAGTACCGGCGCTCGCGCGACACCATGGCTCTGCAAACCGGCGGCTCTGGCAAAAGCTACAAGTGCGGCGATTGTATGCAGGTTCAGATTCGGCGGGCCGACCCGGTCCGGGGAGAGCTGACCCTGCAGCCCGTCCAGATGCGCATCACCCGGGACGGACGCTGATTCACTGCCCACATAGCCAACTCCTCAAGAAAGGATCACATACGTGTATACTCTGCTGATTGCCGCCATCGCTGGCATCGCCACTGCCACCGGTCTCATCAATGCCTGGGACCACAACATCCTGTCGGTCCTGGCTGGCATGATCGTGTTCCTCCTGGTCATGGTACTCACCGGCCTCATCTTCCGAAAGAAGATACAGGCGATCTTCGAGGCGGCCAGCCAGCGCGTGCTGGCCTCGCGAGATGAAGTCCAGCGACAGGTCCGCCTCATGCAGGCAAAGAACATGACGGGGGGAAAGTCCCTCCAGAAGCAACTGGAAAACAAACAGGCAGAAGGCATCCGCGAAGCCGTCGCCATGATGGACGCACTGAAGCCCTACGAACGCTGGAACCTGCTTGTGACCAAGCAGGCCAACACGTTTCGGGCAAACAACTACTACCAGATCCGCGATTACGAGAACGCGGACAAGTGCTTCGAGAACATCCTGCCGCTCCGCCTGATGCCAGAGCCTCTCATTGCCGCCATGCGCATGGCGCGCCTTTGGAAGACCGACCGCGCCAAGGAGATGGAGGCCTACTTCAAGAAGGCAGTCAAGTCATACAAGGACGAGAAGTGCGCCCTGCTCTATGCCCTCTACTCCTGGATCCTGGTCAAGGAGAAACGCATCGACGAGGCCATCGTCCTGCTGAACGAAGGCAAGGAGAAGGCCGAGAACGAGACCCTTCGCCAGAACTGGGAGCACCTCGTCAACGACCGCACCCGGCGCTTCTCGAACGCCGCGTTCGGCGACGAATGGTACGCGCTCCTGCTCGAGGAACCCAAACAGGCCCGGGCGACACGCCAGGGGCGCTTCGGCCAGAAGATGCGCCGTCGGTAGATCCAGGGAGGCAAGATCCCGTGCAGCATGCGACCCGTCGTGACTTCCTCAAACAGGCAGCCTTGACTGGGCTCGGGCTCGCCGGGATCGCTCCGGCTGCCACCGTCGGCGAGCGCCCGAACCTGCTGTTTATCATGAGCGACGACCATGCCTCGCATGCGCTCAGCTGCTACGGCAGTCGCATCAACACGACGCCCCACCTCGACCGCCTCGCCACCGAGGGCATGCGGTTCGACAACTGCTTCTGCACGAATTCCATCTGCGGCCCCAGCCGAGCCGTCATCCTGACCGGCAAATACAGCCATCGCAATGGCTTCTACAACAACGGCAACACCTTCGACGGCAGCCAGGTCACCTTCCCCAAGTTGCTCCAGCAAGCGGGCTACCAGACCGCGATGATCGGCAAGTGGCACCTGCGCAGCGCCCCCACCGGCTTCGACTACTACAACGTGCTGCCCGGGCAGGGGGCCTACCACAACCCGGTCCTCATCGAGCAGGGCAAGCGCAAGAAACACCCCGGCTACTGCAGTGAGATCATCACCGACATCACCCTCCAGTGGCTCCGGGAGAAGCGCGATCCCGACCGGCCCTTCCTCCTCATGTGCCACCACAAGGCCCCCCACCGCAACTGGCAACCGGGAGCCAAGTACAAGGACCTCTACAAGGACAAGGACATCCCTCTCCCCGAGACCTTTGACGACGACTACGCCACCCGCTCCGATGCCGCCCGCCAGCAGGCCATGACCATCGAGCGCCATCTCACTCCCAACGACGTGAAGGGACCGTCGCCCAAGGAACTGGCCGGAGCCGAACTGAAGCGTTGGAAGTACCAACGCTACATCAAGGACTACCTCCGCTGCGTCGCCTCCGTGGACGACAGCGCGGGAGCGGTCCTCGACTACTTGGACAAGACTGGGCTGGCCAAGAACACCCTCGTGGTCTACACCTCTGACCAGGGCTTCTACCTCGGTGACCACGGCTGGTTCGACAAGCGGTTCATGTATGAGGAATCCCTGCGCATGCCACTCATGGCGCGCCTGCCAGACCGCATCAAGCCAGGCAGTGTGAACGACGATCTGGTGATGAATCTGGACTTCGCGCCCACCTTCCTGGGCCTCGCTGGCGCGATGACCCCCGCCGATATGCAGGGGCGCAGCCTACAGAGCATCCTGACCGGGCGCACGCCCAACGGCTGGCGCGACGCCATCTACTACCACTACTACGAGTACCCCGGTGCCCACGCCGTGAAGCGCCACTACGGTGTTCGCACCGACCGCTACAAACTGATCCACTTCTACCACGACATCGATGCCTGGGAGTTCTACGACCTCCAAACCGATCCCAACGAGCTCCGTAACCGTATCGATGATCCTGCCGCTGCCCCCATGATCGCCAAACTCAGGAAGCGTCTCGCGGAGCTGCGCCAGCAATACGGCGACACCGACGAGGAACTGGCCAAGACCTTGCCTCCATCCTCCAAGGGCGTCCTTCTCGACCTGGACTTCGCTGATCCCGCCGACGCCAAGACCGCCGCCAACCATGCCCCCGGCAAGCGCAGAATCCGCCAACTGACCTATGTGGGCACCACCCCGGCCGTTGACGGCAAGGGTCGCCGGTTCAACGGCACCGGTGATCGGATCGAGCTTCAGGGCAAGCGCTGCCCCAACCCCGCGAAGCAAGCCATCGCGATCACCGCCCGCGTCCGCCCCGAAAACGCCAACGGCGTGGTCCTGGCCCACGGCGGAGCCAGTTGGGGATACTGCCTGCACCTACAGGATGGACGCCTCGCCTTCACCGTGACTGTGGACGATGTCGTGAGCACCGCCGTCCTGCCGGAGCAGGCTCTCGGGAGGTGGATCGACGCCGAAGCCCGCCTGAGCAAGGATGGCAACCTCACCCTCACCGACGGGACCAACGCCGCCAAAGCCAAGGCCGCCGGGCCGCTCCAGCGCAAGCCCCAGGACTCTCTCCAAATCGGGGCCGACACCGGCAGCCGCATCGGCCCCGCCAAGGGCGACCGCTCCTTCAAGGGCACGATCCAGCGGCTCCGCCTCGTCTACGGCGAGTAGCTTCGCCTCATCCAGCCCATTGCTACACGTTCCAGGCAGATCAGGGGCAGGGAACTGGGACTCGGGAAGGAAGCTCCGGAGCCTCCGCAGGGGGCGGTATATAGTAGCCACGGGTGCGAACCCGTGGTGGACAGGAAGGGGGAACGGAGCCCCCGCCAGGGCGGCGGCATATCCCAAGGAAGGCGCCAGCCCGACGATGCCGCGAGGTCGGAGAGAAGGCACTGCCCTGCTGGGCCCGCAGAGTCAGCGTGGCTGCGGGCTCGCGCCCTGGCGCGATATGCCACCCCCTGCGCGGGCCTGGGATCGGCGCTTCGCGCCTCGGCGGTGGAGGACCACCGCATCTCCAGGGCTCCTCGCCAATCCCACGCCTGGAGATGCGCCCGTCCCCGGGCGCGGAGCCCGGAACGGGCGACGGGAACCCATGCACACCCAGCCCGCCCTGCGAGGGCTCGGGGAGTGACTGGCCAAGAACGGAGAGATACGCAGGTCCGCGCAATCGGCCCCGGGGGCCTGGAATCGTGGGGATTCCGGCAGCCGACCTGCATCAAGAAGCGGCGCGATGCAAGACGACACGCTACTGAGCCGTTTGAGGCGCAGCTTCGCTAGCCTGGACTACTCACGCGCTTCGTAGCGAGAACAATCCAGGCTAGTTGCTTGGCACCACGTCGCGGGCCTTTGACAGCACCAACTCGAAGGCGACCTCGGAACTCCGGACCGTCTCCCCCTGTGGGGTGCCGATCAGGGTACGCCCATGGTCGCGATACTGGTCGAAAACCACTGCGCCTCCCCCGGTCTTGACGTCCAGCCCCACGGTAATGCGCACCACGCCGTCCTCGATGGTGCCAAGGGTGACGGGGATGTTGAGCCACTCGAAACCCCGCCAGTCCCGGTCCCAGGTGGGTGCGCCGCGCTGCTCGCAGTCCTTCAGCATAAACGGAATCTCCGTCTCCGGACCGGAGCGCACGAGAGGGATTCGCAGCGTGCCCTGCCTAACCGCCAACCCAGATGGCAGAACGAAGGCCTTGCCGAGCAACGTCCCCTCGGGAGGGATGTCCCGGAGACTCGCCCCCCCGACCCCGGGGAACAGCGGCCCATGGTCGTAGCACACCACGCGGTCCGGCAACTCCACCTGTACACCGTCGGGCCGCAGCCAGCGTATCACCCCGGTCTCGAACCGAAGCTGGTACAACTGGAATCCTGCGCACACGAAGAACGCGGCAAGCACCAACCCAAGCAGCAGGACAAGGCGCTGCTGCCGTCCCTTCTCCCCTGCCGCTCGCCGGAAGCGCTCGATCCCAACCATGGCGCCATTCCCGGCAAACACGCAGAGCAGCGGCACCACCGGCAGGCGGAACCGAGCCAGGATGTAGAAGAGAACCGTGCCGGCGCAATAGGCCAGTACGGCGAAGTAGAGATACAGGCGCGGCGGCGACCGCCACCGCCAAGACAGCAGCATGCCAAACAGAGCCAACGCCCCAATCACCCCGAAGCCAATCAGGAACGGCACCTTCAGCAGCATGCTCTTCGCACCGTGGTACTCGATGCTCACATTGTTGGGTACCTCGATGCGATTCCAGAACAGCAGGAACGTCCGCCATTTCAGTTCCAGGAATTGCAGTGGCTCCGCCAACGCCCAACCACGCATCTGCGCGAGCACCGGCACCCGCTCAGCGCCGGGCCTGTCGGCCAGACGCATCCACTCGTGGTAGCTGGCCGGGTAATGCAGCCCCCCGGGTGGGGCCTCCGGCGTATTGCCCAGCGCCAACACGGCATCCATCGCCGAGGACGGCCCCGTCCAGCGGCCATAGTGGCGGTAGTTCCGGACTGCAAAGGGCAACTGCGGCAGATAGACCAGGGCCACGAAACCCACCGCCAAGCCCACCGCCAGAAGCGGACGCCGCCGGTGCCGCCAGCCCAGCAGGGCCAGCAGCCCGGGAATCAGCAGGAGCACATTGCCTCGGGTCAACGTCGCGACCGACGCCACCAGGGCAAGGGCCAACCAGCGCCACCAGACGGGGCGGCGCCACGCGGCCACCGCCAGATAGAGCAGCAGCGCCAT
>JABGQJ010000017.1 GCA_018648945.1 Victivallales bacterium | reverse complement strand
GAGGATGATGGCGTCGGTGCCGGTGGCCACGCCGACGGCGTGGTCGGTCTCGGCGAAGGCGGCGAAGGCCGTCTCGAAGGCCTCGACCTCGCTGCCGCCGATGTACCAGCCACTATCCAGCACGCGCAGTGCCGCTTCGCGCAGTTCGTCGCGGTACGCCGCGTAGTTGGCTTTCAGGTCGGAAGGAAGGATGAAGCTGGTATCGGGCATGGAAGGGCTCCATTTATGATTGATGATTTGTGATTGATGATTTGGGGGAAGGGGAGGGAGGGGAATCGGACGAATCAGTCGGATCGGACAGTCCTCGATTCACCCCCAATCTGAAATCTGAAATCACCAATCACAAATACTCGCTGAGGTGCTGGCGGTAGAACTCCACGGTCTGGCGGAGGGCGTCGAGGAGGGGGGTCTTGGGTTCCCAGCCGAGGCGGGAGCGAATCAGGGAGAAGTCGGAGTAGTAGTCGCCGATGTCGATCTTCTTGCGCTCGGCGGGGAATTGCTTGATGACGTATTCGCCCTGGCCAGCGGCATCGACCAGGAGCTTGGCGGTGTCGAGCAGGCTGACGGGGGGGGCGGCCCCGAGGTTGAAGGCCTGGCCGTAGGCGTTCTCGTGGGTGGCCGCGAGGAGGAACGCGTCCACGGCGTCCTCGACGTAGTTGAAGTCGCGGAGTTGTTCGCCGCCCCAGACTTCGAAGGGCTTGCCCTCGGCGAGAAGGCGGATCCAGATGCCGAGGAAGGTCTGGCGAGCGTCCTTGATGCGCATGTGGGGGCCGATGGTGTTGGTCAACCGCAGGGCGCAGGCGCGGATGCCATAGACGTTGTTGTAGAGGATGTGGTACCACTCGCCGGCCATCTTGTTGATGCCGTTCACGTCGACGGGGCGGAGCAGGTGCTTCTCGTCCACGGGGAGGTAGTCTGGTTTGCCGTACATCTGGCGAGTGCTGGCGAAGACGATGCGGATGTCGGGGTTGTGGTGGCGGCAGGCTTCGAGGATGGAGAGCTGGGCCTTGCCGTTGATCTCCAGGTCGGTCTCGGGGTCGCGCATGGAGTCCATGTGGCTGGTCTGGCCGGCCAGGTTGAACAGGAAATCCTGATCCTGGATGAGGATCTTCATGCTGTGATGGTCGCGCACATCAGAGATGTTGACGCGCACCCGGTCCCGGATATCGGCGATGTTGAACAGGTTGCCGCCGTAGTCGGGGTTGAGGCTATCGACCAGCGTCACCTCCGCCCCGCCTGCGACCAGTCGCCGGGCGAGATTGGAGCCGATGAAGCCGAGGCCGCCGGTGATGAGCACGCGGCGGTCGCGGAAGTGCGCTTCGAGATGTTCGGGAGTCATGATGGGTCCACCGTTTGGCCTGCGCGTGGCGGCGTTCGACACCGTTCGCGGACCTGCAATGTGGTGTGTCATCGCCTCCCCCGCAACCCCTCACTGGCCGGGGGGATGGTGGCTGAGAAGCCAGTCGCGCGCCTGATCCGGGCCATCCACCTTGCCTTCCAGGGCCGCATCGCGGAGTGCGTCGAGCAGCTCTCCCAGGCGTGGGCCGGGCTGGTAGCCGAGGGCGATCAGGTCGTGCCCCGTGAGGGGAGGGCGGACCACGGGGGGGCGTCGCTGTTCCTCCTGCCAGGCCGCCAGGGCGTACTCGTAGACATCCAGCTTGCCATGGCTGCCCAGGCAGTCGGTGCGGTGCAGCGAGAGGTGCAAGAGGAAGAGGGGATCCTGGAGGAGCAGGCGGCGTTTGGCCTCGCGCATGTCGGGGAGCGTGCTGAAGCGCATGTGGCGAGCCACGAGTTCGCGGACCTCGTCAATCAGGTGGTTGGATCGGTGCAGGCGGCGGAGCAGCCGGGAGGAGAGCTTGGCCCCGACTCGGTCATGGCCGTTGAAGCGGATGCGGTCCCCGTGGGTGATGGTCGGGGGTTTCCCCAGATCATGCAGGAGCACAGCCCAGGCCAGGGCAATGCGGTGCTGCTGCCGAGGCAGGAGGACGAGCCCATCCTGCACCAGAGGCAGGTCGCCTTCGACGGCCAGCGAGGCCTGGATGGTCTCGTCGAGGTGTCCAAGCATGAGGAGCGTGTGTTCCCAGACGTCACCTTCGGGATGGAACGGGGGGGGCTGTTCCACGCCCCGGAATGCCGCCACTTCGGGCAGGACATGGCCTAGCAGGCCGGTCTCGTCCAGCAGGGAAAAGGCGGGGTGTGCGGTGCCTTCCGTGAGCATGCGAGTGAGTTCGTCGGCCTGTCGCTCGACCGATACGCTGGCTGCTTTCGGGGCCATTCGCTGGACTGCGAGGCGAGTCCCGGCTTCGAGCCGGAAGCCCGTGCGCGCTGCGAAGCGCACCGCGCGCAGCAAGCGCAGGTGATCCTCGGCGAAGCGGTCCTCGGGGCAGCCTACGGTGCGCAGCACCCGGGCGTCGAGATCGGCGATGCCAGCGACGAAGTCGAGCACGCACTGCTCCACGGGGTCGTAGAAAAGCGCGTTGATGGTGAAATCACGGCGCCGTGCGTCATCCTCGGCGTCGGTGAAATGGACGTTGTCCGGGTGCCGCCCATCGGAGTAGGTGCTCTCGCCGCGGAAGGTGGCGACCTCGAATTCCTGCCCATCGAGGAGAACAAGCATCACGCCAAAGGCTCTGCCCACGCCGATGGTGCGCTCGAACAGAGCCTCGACCTGCTCGGGCCGGGCCGAAGTGGCGACATCCCAGTCTTTGGGGGGGGCGCCAAGCAGCTGATCGCGGACGCAGCCGCCAACCACGTAGGCTTGGTGACCATGGGCGCGGAGGGTGCGGACGATGTGCAGGGCAGCGGGGTCGCAGGCGAGTTGGCGGGCGATTCTCAGCATGCGGTACCGTACGCTCGGCCGGGCGGCAACTCAACCGGCGCGGGGAAGTCGCTTGACGGGAGGCGGCGCGGGCAATAGGCTTGCGCGATGGCAGCAATCCAGGAAAACCCATGACAAACGCCAACCCCATCGTCGGCATCGGCATGTCCGGCGGCACAGACAGCTCGCTGTCAGCCTATTTGCTCGCGGAGCAGGGCTGCGAGGTGCGCGGCTTCACACTGCGCATGTGGCACGAGCCCTCGACCAAGTTCTCAGATGCCCATGTCGAGCGGGCGCGGGGCGTGGCGGCAAAGTTGGGGATCGCGCACCGGGTGGTGGATATCGGCCCCGAGTTTCTGGCCCGGATCGTGGCGCCCTTCGTGGCGGAATATGCCCATGGGCGGACGCCATCGCCCTGTGTCTGCTGCAATATGCAGGTCAAGTTCGGCCTGATGCTGGACCTGGCCCGCGAGGATGGCTGCTCGGCTCTGGCCACGGGGCATTACGTGCGCACCTTCACCAAGCCTTCGGGCCGGATTGGCCTCCACCGCGGGGTGGACGGCACGAAGGACCAGAGCTACTTCCTGGCCGGGCTCACGCAGGACCAACTCGCGCACGCTCGGTTCCCGCTGGGCGAGATGGAGAAGAAGGTGGTGAAGGCCAAGGCTGCCGAATTGGATCTGGTGCCGCCCAGCCAGGGCGAAAGCCAGGATTTGTGTTTTGTCCCTGACGGTGACTGTGCGGCGTTTCTGGCGCGGCAGCGCCCGGATCTCGGCCGTCCCGGCAGGATCGTGTCGCTCGAAGGTGAGGACCTGGGGACGCACGACGGGGCATTCCACTACACCATTGGGCAACGGCGTGGGCTGGGCCTCAGCGGCGGGCCGTGGTACGTGGTGCGGACCGATGTCGCGCGGAATCTGGTGGTGGTCGGGCAGCGGTCCGATCTGATGGCGCAGGAGGTCCGTCTGAGCGGGTTCAACTGGGTGGGCGTGGCCCCGGTCCAGGAGCTGCGCGTGGTGGCTCAGCTGCGCTACAACATGCGCCCTGTCCCCGCACAGCTGCGGATGACTGGCGAGACGACTGCGGTCTTGGACTTCGCCGAACCGGTCAGCGCCGTGACGCCCGGGCAGTTTGCCGTGGCCTATCTGGACGACGAGGTCGCTGGCGGCGGCTGGATTGAGGAGGGGAGCTAGGGATGGCAGACGACCGCACCTGGATGCGACGCGCGCTGCGCCTGGCCCGCCGGGGTTGGGGCCGGACCAGCCCAAACCCGATGGTCGGCGCGGTCGTGGTGCGCGATGGCATGGAAGTGGGCGCGGGCTATCACCATCGGGCCGGGACACCTCACGCTGAGGTGCACGCCTTGCATGCGGCGGGGGAGCAGGCCCGGGAGGCAACGATATATGTGACTCTGGAGCCCTGCTGCACCCATGGTCGCACACCGCCGTGTACCGAGGCCATTCTCAAGGCGGGCGTTGCCCGCGTCGTGATCGGCTGTGTGGACCCGAATCCGGACCATGCCGGGCGCGGGGTGGAGCAGTTGCAGGTTGCCGGGCTGTCCGTGACGCAGGGCGTGCTTGAGGCGGAATGCCTGACACTGAACGAGGCATTCCTCTGGTGGATCACCCAGCGTCGCCCTCTGGTGTTGCTGAAGATGGCAATGACTCTCGACGGCAAGATCGCCACGGCGGCTGGCCAGTCGCAATGGATCACCGGCCCGGGCGCCCGGAAGCGGGTGCAGCGGCTGCGCCAATGGTGCGACGCGATCATGGTCGGAGGCGAGACGGTGCGCTTGGACAATCCGTCGTTGACCGTGCGCATGCCCAAGAACTGGCCGCGTCAGCCGTTGCCGTTGGTCTGGACGGCGCGGGATTTGCCGCCCGACTGCCGGGTCGCGCAACGGGGCGCGGCGACGGCAAAGCCGACGACGACGGCGGAATGGGTGGCGTTGCTGGAGGAATTGGGGCGGCGGGAGGTGACCGCGCTGCTACTGGAGGGCGGCGGGGAGCTGGCTGCCTCGGCCTTGGCGGCGCGGGTGGTGAATCGAGTGGCCTTCTTCGTGGCCCCCAAGATCCTCGGCGGCCGCGAGAGCCGGCCGGTAGTCGGCGGGGCCAACCGGGCTTGTTTGGACGATGCGTGGCAGTTGGCCCAGACGCGTTGCGAACGGGTCGGCGAGGACTTTCTACTGCAAGGAATCTGCACCGATGTTTACGGGACTGATTGAGGATGTGGGTGAACTCGCAGGCCGCATGCCCCTGGGCAACGCGGCCAAGCTGACGGTACGCACGGCACTCCCCGCCAGCGAGATCGAGGTCGGCGACAGCATCGCCGTCAACGGAGCCTGTCTGACGGTGGAATCGGTGGCCGATGGCGTGGTCCGTTTCCACGCCCTGAACGAGACGCTGGACCGAACCAACCTGGGCGGCATCGCCATTGGTGCCAAGGTGAATCTGGAGCGGGCGCTATGCCTGGGCGACCGGCTGGGCGGGCATCTGGTGAGCGGGCATATCGATACGACTGCCGCCGTGCAGAAGGTGGGCAAGGCGGGCGAGGACATTGTGCTCACCGTGGCCCTGCCCGAGTCCCTCCAGGCCTTGGTCATCCCCAAGGGCAGCATCGCCATCAACGGCGTCTCGTTGACCATCGCGGAGCTGGCCAAGAGCAACTTCTCGGTCCGCATCATCCCCCACACCTGGAGCGCGACGAATCTGCCGGGACTGACGTCTGGCTCCCCCGTGAATCTGGAGGCGGATCTAGTTGGGAAGTACGTGTTGCGCAGCCGGGAAGTGACTGGTGGCTCGGCCCTGGGCATGGACGATCTGCGCCGGGCCGGCTTCTGACCCTTCCCCCGGACGAAGACGGGCCGACGCCGGATGGCATCGGCCCGCTGGCTGATGGCGCATCGCCTACCAGATGATGGAGCCGGGCTTCTTCCCGCCCTTGGGCTCGGTGGGTTCCGGAGCCGGCTTCTTGATCTTAGGGATTTCCGGCTTCGGATCGGGCTCCCTGATCCTGGCTGGGCGGCCTTCGCCGAGCTTGAGAATCACGACTTCACTCTCCGGCTCGTGCCCGCGTCTTGGCGTGTATAGGATGACTGCCACCGACGTGCCATCGGGGCTGAAGGCAGAGTCGCCAAGGAAGACGCGCTGCCCTGTGAAATGGGGGTGTCCGATCTTGTTGAAGAAGGTCAGCTGTTTGGGGCGCTTGCCGTCGGCATCCATGATCCACAGTTCGCTCTTCAGGAGAAGCCGCCAGTCCGCACTGCGGTTGCGGAAGGGGACTTCCATGCCCTTGTTGGAGGTCCAGATGATCTTCTTGCCACCGGGAGAGTAGGTGGCGAAGCGGTCCCAGACGCCGGGCGAGTGGGTGAAGTTGATCGGGTTCCTTTCCCGGCGGTCGTTGGCGCAGATATCCATGTCGTGCCAGGCGCTGCCCTTTTCCATGTTGGCAGCGAAGAGGATGCGGTTGCTGTCCGGCGAGAAGCCATAGGCTTCGTAGAAGTTCCGCCCCTGGCCAGGCTGAAACTCACGGATATTGGTCAGTTTCGGCTTTCCTTCCTCTTGTACGAAGTCCCCGATGAACATGGCCTTCTGTTGCCAGGGCGAGGTGCTGGTCTTGCCGTTGTTGCCAGACCACACCAGCTTGGTCCCGTCTGGCGAGAAGCTGGGATTGGTCACGCCCTTGGGGGCCTTTCTCGTGCTCTTCTCGTTGGTGAGCTGCGCGAAGTAGCCCTCTCCGTTGGCCAGGTACATGTCGGTATGCCAGCCGATGAGCGGCTTGGTGTGCATGGCGTCGGGTACTCGCGGCTTCTGGGAGCTGAAGACGAAGAACTTCCCTTTGGGATGCCAAGTGGCCGAACCGGAGTGGACCTTCCCGCTGTTCTCCCAGTCGTTCAGCCGAGGTTGCTGGTTGATCCCTTCGGGCGTCGTGGTCCAGACCGTGTAGTACCCACTCCGGCCACGTCCCGGCTTGCCGACCAGCAGGCGGTTGTTGACCGGCGACCAGTCGACGCTGTCCAGGCCCGTGATGCTCTTGGCCGGCCTGGCTATTTCGTGGACGAAGATATGTCTGTTCCGGAGCGACATCAGGCCCCCGTCGGTGTCGGCGGGTTGTCCGAAGACCCCGACTCCGGCGACCACAAGCCCCAGGCCCAGGCGATTCACGATCTGCCTTGCGTTCTTCATGGCGAGGATTCCTTGGCTGGTACGCATATCCATCACTACTATATGATTCTGTCGAATGGCGTCAGTTCCACTCCAGGCTGGCCGGCGAGCGGAGCGTCACCAACTGGAGAGTCGGCTCCCGCTTGCCTTCCCCGCCTTCCGCCAGGCGAACGAACTGCCGAGAAAACGGCCATGGCCGCGTGCAGGTTCGTTGTTTCTCTGGTGGCCATGATCCCGACACCTTCGTTCTCTCTGGCTCAGGGAGGTCCGCTTTTGCGAACAGTACACGGGATTGGGCATGGCTGCAACCCTGTCCGATGGTTCGCTGTTCACAGGAGTGGGGACGAATTGCGGGCGCCTCTTCTTCAGATTCGTCAGGTTCAGGTGCGTGTCCGATCTCTCCCCGGCACGAGAACGGGCCGACACCGGATGGCATCGGCCCGTCAGATGGTCAGTAGCATCGGTTACCACGTAATCGTGCCCGGATCCCCCTTGGGCTCGTCTCCCTTGGGCTTCGGCGGCTTCGGAGCGGGCGGCTTGCCGCCGTTCCCCGGATCCCCGTCCTCAGCCCTGGGTGGGGGACCATCGCCGAGCTTGAGGATCACGATCTCGCTCTCGGGCACGAAGTTCTGCTTCTCCTTGTAAAGGACGATCGCCACGGATTCGCCGTCGGGGCTGAAGGCTGAGTCGCCAAGGAAGACCCGTCGTCCTTCGGAATGGGGGTGTGCCGGCTGGTTGAAGAAGGTCAGCTGCTTCTGGTGCCTGCCATCGGCATCCATGATCCACAGTTCGCTCTGCAGGTAGCGTTGCCACTTCTCGCCGCGGGTGCCCAGGTAGCGAATCCGGATGCCCCTGCTGGAGGTCCAGATGATCTTCTTGCCGTTGGGGGAGTAGGTGGCGAAGCGGTCCCAGACGCCCCGCGACTCGGTGAGATTGTCCGGATCCTGGCCACTGCGGCTCACGCAGATGTCCGTGTCGTGCCAGGGGTTGCCGCGGATCATGTTGGCGGCGAACAGGATGGAGTTGCCATCGGGGGAGAAGCCATAGGATTCGTAGAAATCCCGGTTCTCCCCTGGCTGGAACTCGCGGATATTGCTCAGTTTCGGCTTCCCTTCTTCCTGGCCGAAGTCCGCCAGGAACAGCGCCTTCTGCTGCCAGGGGGAGCGGTTTGTCTTGCCGTTGTTGCCCGACCAGACCAGCTTGGTGCCGTCTGGCGAGAACCTGGGGTTGGTCACGCCCTTGGGGGCTCTTCTGCTGCTGCTCTCGTTGGTGAGTTGCGTGAAGGAGGTCCCTTCCCTGTCGGCCAGCCACATGTCCGTGTGCCAGCCGATCAGCGGCACGGCGTGGGCATGGTCTTCGATGTGCTGTTTCTGGCAGCTGAAGACGAAGGACTTGCCGTCGGGATGCCAGCTCGGGGCACCGGAGTGGACTCGTGCGCTGCCGCCGCGCATGCCGAGCACCCGGGATCTTGGGTTGATTCCCTCGGGCGTCACGGTGCAGACATTGAAGAACCGGGTCATCGTCGACAGTCTGCCGATCAGCAGGCTGTTGTTGGCCGCCGACCAGTCGATGCTGTCCACTCCCGTAACGGCCTTGCGCGGCCTGCGGATGTCGTGGACGGTGATGCGGTTGACCGGGAGGGACATCAGGCCACGCCTGGCGGCTGGCTGTCCGAGGACCCCGATTCCGGCCGCCAGCAGTCCCAGACCCAGGCGGCTCACGACTTGCCTTGCTTGTTTCATGGCGAGAATTCCTTGGCTGGTTGGCATGTCCATATTGCGGTGTGATTCCTTGAGACGATGATCAGTTCCAGCCCGGCTCGGCGGGAAAGTGGGCCATCACCGGCTCCTGCTGCCCGAGCTTGCGAATGGCCTGGGCCCAGAGGGCTGCGGGGGGAGTTTGGCGCAGGATGGCTGTGGAGCCCGCCACCCGCAACCAAGAGCCTTCCTGGAACTCGCGGTCGAGTTGGTCGGGGTCCCAGCCCGAGTAGCCAAGGTAGAAGCGGCAGAAGTCGCTGTCCAGCGTCTCGTCCGCGAGCCCCCCGGCCAACACGTCGAAATCCCCGCCGATGTAGAGGCCATCCATCACCTTGCAGGCGCCCGGGATGCGGTCCCCGAACGGGTGCAGGACCTGGAGTGATTCAGGCTGTACGGGGCCGCCTCGGAACAGGATCTCGGGTGCAGGGAAGGGGATGGCCGCCAACAGCTCTTTGGGCAGGGGGATCGGTTGGTTCAGGACGAGGCCATGGGTACCCCTTGCCGGGTCGTGGTCGCAGATCAGGACCACGGTCTGCTGGAAGCTGGGGTCCATCAGGCCCGAGGATGCGATGAGGAGGTCGCCTTTGGTTGCATGCTGTGTGGTCACGATTCGTCCAGATTCGGCAGCTTCATGGGTTGGTCAGCGTTTGCGTTTGCGGGGACGTTTCCCCTTGGTGTCCTTGCCCTCTTCCTTTTCCTTCGCCTGCTCGGCGAGTTCCTTCTCCGCCAGCGTGCCGCGCGCGATCCTCTTGTACAGCGCGTTGGTTCGCTTGTCGCCGTCGAGCTTCCGCTCCACGCTGGCCAGCTTCTCTTCATGCTTCTTCGCGGCGGGCCGTCCCGCCAGGCGTGCCGCCTTCTTCTGCAGCTCATCCCTCTCGTCCAGTAGCTCCTGACGTTGCTTGGCGATGGGCGCCCAGATGTTCAGGAAATACTTGGTGAATTTCTTCTCGACCTGCGCCAGTTGCCGTTTGGTCGACTTCGCGCGCTCGGGGTTGGCGGGGGCGTCCTTGGTCCCTTCCTTCGCTCGCTTGAGATCGGCCTGGAGATGGAGGATCATCAGCCGTCCAGTCATCAGATTGCCGTGTTTCTTGATCAGCGAACGGAGCGTGCCCTCCTCCTGTTCGTTGGGTTTCAGAAGCTCCTCCAGCAGCATGGTCGGGGCAGGGACGACTGGCATTTCCGGCTGGCCGATCAGGGCGAGCAGATCCGCAGTGTCTTCCTGCTCGCCAATCGCGGTACGCAGATCGTCGAGGGTCTTCTCCATCTTCTCGATGCCCTTGCCGTTCGCCCCATCCCCCATTTTGTCCATCTTGCGGATGAGTTTCTCCTCGCGCGCCTTGTCCCTCTTCAGGTTCTTCTCGAGAGGGCCAAGCTGGCGGTCGGTCAGGGCCGCCAGTTTGTCACGTGCCTTCACTACCCGGTTGCCGAGGCTGGGCAGCTTTCTGGTTGCCTTCTGGTGGGTTTTCACGCCTTTGGTCAGGCCCAGTGACCGGTACTCGGCGAAGAGCTCGTCAAGATCGGCCCGGAGCGTCACGAGCGCGGCTATTTCTGGGTTGTCCTTGACTCTCTTGCGCGCTTCCTCGTCCAGTTGGAGGCCAGCGGCCTTGCCCTTCTTCTCCGCCTTGGCTGGCTTCCCAGCCTTCTCCGGCTTCTTTGCGCGGGGCTTTTCTTGCCCTTGTCCGACTCCCGCCAGGCAGACGACTGCCAGGAGAATGGCTGCGGCTTTGTGCACGCCAACTGCTTTTTTGATCGCCATGGTCCGAACGCCTCGGTTGGTTTCGGTTTGGGCGGGTTCGCCTCGGCCGACAACACTACATGGGCCCGGGCACGGCTGCAACCGAGCCCGACGGTTCGTTGCTCACAGGAATGGGACGAATTTCGCGTGCAGTTTCTTCAGCTTGTCCAGGTAGTAGGGCACGTTCTCGTCCCGCGCATCGGTCGGGGCGTCGCTGAGGAGTTTGGCCGCATCGGCTACGCCCACGGACTTCTTGGTCCCGGTCACGTAGAACACCACCTGGTCTCCTTGAGAATACTCCCGGTTGGCAGCCAGGGCCAACTCGTAGGCCGCGCTGCGCCGGCCCTTCCCTGCGGCCAGGTTCTCGGCGTAGGCGGCCGGGGACGTCGAGAGATTCTCCCGTTTGGCGAAGTCCGCGACAGGGAGCGTGCGCTCCTCGATGGCCCTGGCACATTCCTCGTACCGGCCCGGGATCTCGTCGCCACGCCCGTGCAGGAGCAGATGAAGCACCTCCTGGATGTAGCGGCGCTGGAAGGGCTCGAGCCCCCGGGACTTGAGGGCGGCCCCGGTCACCGAGAGCTTGTCGTCGTGCCCCAGCAGCGCGTAGTTCTTGCTCTTGTAGCCGAACATGGCCCGGTAGGTCGCGTCCAGATCGATCTCGATGCCGGGGGGCAGGATCGCCTGGATTCGGTCGGCCATGTCCTGGGTCGAGTCCACCTCGGTCGGCGGCACGAAGTAGATGCCGTCGGTGTCCATCTCGATCACCTCCGCGCCGCTGGCATTGAGGAAATCGAGCATGGACTCCAGGATTCGGCGGCCTTCGGCGGTGACGGTCTCGGCGAGTTCGTAGTCGTTGAAGGTCCCTTGGCCGAAGCCCGCGTAGCCGTAGAAGGAGTTGATCAGGATCTTGAAGGAGCTTTGCAGCGCATTGAGGTGCTCGCTGTCCACGCCGGTGGCGTCGCGGGCCGCGTCCTTTGCCTCCAGCCGGTAGCGACGCAGGCCGGCCAGCAGGCTGTGGTAGGCGCCGAGCGGGTCGCTGCGGGGAGTGAGTCCCTTGCTGCTGATGATCGAGGGGTAGAGGCTGCGCACGTCCGCGTGCCACACGTTCTCGAAGACCCCCGTGCTGAGAGCGGCGGTGAGCCCGCCCCGGAACGAGCGCGAGGCCTGGGGCGTGGGCAGGCTGTTGTCGGCTTGCAGGTACTCCGCCACCAGCAGGGCGTCGATCCGCGTGGCGTTGCCACGGACCACGCAGTTCTGCAGGGACAGTGGCACCAGCTGTGCCTGGTGGAAGTAGCTGGGCAGGAGCAGGCGGCCGATGGCCCCGGTCTCCCGCGCATCGTCCAGGCAGTATTCCCGCAGGCGGTCGGGATCTTCGTGGAACAGCTGTGAGATCTCGCTCCCATCCACGTACGTGCGCTCGGGGGCGGCGACTCCGAAGTGTCGGGCGACGTTCTTCAGGCCGTAGCTCTCCAGGTCGCGGTGCACTGCGTCGTAGAGCTGCACGAGGTGCAATGTGTCCACCACATGCCGCCCGTAGATCTCGTACCGTCGGTAGTTGAGCATGCGCTCCCCGGCGCTGAAGCGGGAGGTGCGCCCCCAGATTCTGCTGCCGTCCCGTCCCAGCTTCAGCTGGACGCGGTGCCGTTTGCTGCGCGCTTCCAGGAAGGGGAGGTCGAAATTGCACAGGTTGTGCCCCTCGATCACATCCGGGTCGCGCTCGCGGATCAGCCGGACCATCTCGCGCAGGATCTCCGGCTCCGAGGAGTCGGCGCTGGAGAGGCACGTCTCCCAACCGGTGGAGTCGCGCAGGGCGATCAGGCAGACGGCGTCCCCTTCGCGGGCGGCGTTGGGGAAGTCGTAGCCAGGAGTGGTCAGGGTCTCGATATCCAGTTGCAGGCGCCGCAAGTCGGCGAAGGGCATGCCCCGGAAGAGCCGGGCGGGCAGGAGCGACAGCGCCTGCTGAACCGTGTCGCTGAAGACCCGGTACGGCGCGCCCGGCGCCCTGGATGCGGCCCCCGTGAGCTTGCGCAGAGCCTTGGCCGCGTCCCGACACGCACCGGCAGTGGGGAAATGCACCCGCACATTGTGCACCCCGTCGCCAGCCAAAGGCACGATCCGGCAACTGCCCGCGACGCTCGCAGCCAGGTTCTCTCCGCTGACCAGAAGGAAGGGCTCGAACGGCAGCACAGCCGCTTCGGCCGGGCCTCCTGGCAGGCGCCGGAACAGCGTCAACTCGCCCTCCCGCTCGACCTCGACCGCGACGAGGCGTTCGTGGACGCTGGTGACGAGCGACTCCAGATTTGTCGGTAGGGGGGCCATGGAAGATCCTTTCGTCCTGGCGATCGGCGAGGCAGGG
This sequence comes from Victivallales bacterium, assembly GCA_018648945.1. The sequence continues at coordinate 13,297 of JABGQJ010000017.1, read as the reverse complement.
GACCCGCCATCCCCCTTCCACCTGCACCGTGACGCAAGATACTGCGGGGTCGTCGAGCTTGCCATGCGCCTGGCGGCGACACTGTGCGCCCAACACCATGCCGTCGCGGGTGGACACCCCGCTTTGGTCGGGTAGATTATGCGTTCTGCTTTTCTGGAGTCATCGATGAAAGACACGAGTATCAAGCTGTTCTCAGGTACTGCAAACCCTGAGTTGGCGACGCGCATCGCGGCCAACCTGGGTGGGCGGCTTGGCAGCGTGCAGGTCCGCCGTTTCCCAGATGGCGAGACCTTCGTGCAGTATACCGAGAATATCCGCGGCGCGGACGTGTTCATCATTCAGCCGACCTGCGGCCAGCCGAACGAGATGTTGATGGAATTGCTGATCATGCTGGATGCCGCGCGCCGCGCGTCCCCCCAGCGGATCACCGCCGTGTTGCCCTACTTCGGCTACGCGCGGCAGGACCGGAAGAACGCCCCGCGTTCGCCGATCACCGCCAAGCTCGTGGCCAACCTGCTGGTGACCGCCGGCGCCGAACGGGTGCTCACCATGGACTTGCACGCGCCCCAGATCCAGGGCTTTTTCGACATCCCCGTCGATCAACTCTACGCCAGCCCCGTGCTGGTGCGCTACCTGCGCGACGTGGTCGGCGACGAGGCGGTCGTCGTCTCTCCGGACACGGGCAGCGTGAAGATGGCCCATGCCTATGGCGACTTGCTGGGCGGCGCCATCGCCATCGTGGCCAAGCGCCGAGTCAGTGCGGAGCATGTGGAATCCACCCACCTGGTCGGCGACGTGGATGGACGGGATTGCGTGATGGTGGACGATTTGACCGCGACCGCCGGCACCCTCATCAAGGCCGCCGAACGTTTGCGGGAGGCCGGTGCCAAGCGCATCTTCGCCGCTGTTTCCCACTGTTGCCTGAACGAGACCGGCCTGGCCGCGCTCGCCGCCAGCCCGATCACCGAGTTGGTCACCACCGACACCGTCCCCCTGCAGCAGGCCAAGGGGGACACCTCCAAACTGCGGGTGCTGAGCGTCTCACGCTTGCTGGGCGAGGCGATCCGGCGCATCCACGAAGGTCGCTCCGTCTCCTCGTTGCTGCGGCTTGACTCCAACCCGGAAATCAACTACATCTGAATTTGACCAGATATATCATCGATACGCACTCGGCTGAATAGTCTGAAAGGACGAGACCCATGAGCAATCAATCGCTGACTCTCCAAATCGAGCCCCGCGCTGGCATCGGCACCTCCCACTCCCGGCGGCTGCGCCGTGCCGAACAGGTTCCCGCAGTGGTCTATGGCCACGGCGGTCCCGGCTTTCCAATCATCATCAAGGCATCGGACTTGGGTGCGGTCCTGCATCACTCCGGCCTGATCACCCTTGAGATCGCGGGTGCTGAGAGCAAGTCCGCCATCGTCAAGGAAGTGCAGCAGCACGCGATCAGCGATCAGATTCTGCACATCGACTTCCAGGAAGTGAAGGCCGACGAGATCATCACCAGCCGGGCCCGCATCGAGGCGATCGGCATTCCCGCTGGCGTGGCCCACGGAGCCCAGCTGGAGCAGACGATCCACGATGTCGAGATCCGGTGCTTGCCCGCCGCCATGGTGGACATGATCCAGGTCGATGTGTCTGGTATGGATGTCGATGACACCCTGCTTGTTGCCGGCTTGCCTCTACCCGAAGGCATCGAGCTTACCGTCGAAGCCGATGCCATGGTCTTCCAGGTGCGCGTACCCCGCATCAAGGAAGAGGACGAGGAAGTCGAAGAAGGCGAGGAAGGCGAGGAAGGCGAAGAGGGTGTCGAGGGCGAAGAGGGTGTCGAGGGCGAAGAGGGTGCCGCAGAAGAAGCCACCAAGAAATAGGGAGTATACGTACCAGAGAATACCGCGTGGGCTCGAAAACCTGGTGTGGCTGGACGGCCCGCGCGTTACCTATAAACCGATGAATGGCCCCGACGGGGCCGCGAGGCGTTCGAATGGCGGAGGCTTGGTTGATCGTGGGGCTCGGAAATCCGGGACCCAAGTACGCCGGAACCCGACACAATGTGGGGTTCCTGGTGATCGACCGGATTCTGGCCGATCGGGCCCGCGTGAGGACCGAAGCCTTGGCCAACGGCGTGTGCTACACCATCGCCGGGCCAGGCGGCAGCGAGCTGCATCTGCTCAAGCCGCTCACGTACATGAACGCCAGCGGAGTCGCCGTGCGGGAGACCGTCGAGAATCTGGGAATACCTTCCGACCGGGTTCTTGTGGTCTACGATTGTCTGGACTTGCCACTGGGGCGCTTGCGCCTTCGCCGTGCTGGCAGCAGTGGCGGGCACCGGGGAGTCGAGTCAATCATCACCGAGCTGGAGACGAGCGAGTTCCTTCGTCTCCGCGTAGGTATCGGAAGACCAGACTGCGAGACGATCGACTATGTGTTGGCGTCTTGGAGTTCCACGGAACTGCCCATCATGGGCAAGGCCGTGGACGCATCCGCGCAGGCGGCCATATTGGCTGCGGAGCACGGAATCGATGCTGCGATGAACTCGTTCAACGGCTGGCAAGCCGAGGATGAGTCTCCAGCACGGAAAACAGAACCAGGAGACAAGCAGTGAACAAGTACGAAGTGATATTCATTCTCAACCCCAAGAAGGTTGAGGACGGGGGCGATGCGTTCATCGCCCAGGCAACCCAGAGGATCCAGGAACAGCATGGTGGCAAGGTCGGCGAGACTTCCTCCATGGGTCGGAAGCATTTTGCTCGCCCCATCGGCAGGCATCGCGCTGGCGTGTACTGGGATCTTCTGGTGGACATGCCCGCCGACCAGATCGCAGCCCTGCAGGAAAGCTACCGCCTTGACAGCGCGGTGCTGCGGCTCCAGATTTTCACCTACGTCGCGCCTCCCCCCACCGCCGACCCGGTACGCCTACCCGCGTTCTAATCGGGGCACTCGCTTGAACGGGAGATATGGCACATGGCCTCTCTGAATAAGGTCCTATTGATCGGCAACCTCACCCGTGAGCCGGAGTTGCGCTACACCAGTGGTGGCGCCGCCGTCTGCGGGTTCGGCTTGGCCATCAACCGCCGCTACACGACCGCGAGCGGCGAACAGCGCGACGAAGTGTGCTTCGTCGATATCGACACATGGGGCAAGCAGGGCGAAAGCTGCAAGACTTACCTCCGCAAGGGCTCACCGGCTCTGATCGAGGGCCATCTGCGCCTGGACAGCTGGCAGGACCGGGAGACGGGGAAGCCTCGCTCCCGCCTGACCGTGACCGCTGAGCGCGTGCAGTTCCTCGGCTCGCCTCGCGGCGAGTTTGGTGGCGCATCGGAGCAGGATGCGGCCCAGGCGCCCCAAGCCGGCGGTTACCAGCCGCAGGGCGGCGGCCAGCAGCAGCAACAACAGCAGCAGCAACGGCAACCGCAGTACGCCGCCCCCCAAGCGCCGCCTCAGCAGGGGTATGCACAGCCTGCCGCCGGCGCTCCCGCCGCGCGCCAGCGGCCCCAACCGCCGGCGCCAGCCTCCGGTGGCTCGGCGGCTCCAGCGGCTCCGGCAGCTCCGGCAGCGCCGGCGCAGATGCCGGCCTTCGAGCAGCCAGCCGATACTGGCGACGCGCTGGACGACATCCCGTTCTAGGCACCCCCCCCGTTCCCAACCAGCAGATTCACGCAATTCGCATAGCATAAAGGTCATCGGAACATGGCATCCAGAGTACGACGCAAACGTCGGCGCAAGGTGGTACGCAAGAAGGTGTGTCGCCTGTGCGAAAACAAGGTGCAGTTCATCGACTTCAAGGATGTCGATCTGCTTCGTCGCTACCAGACCGAGGGTGGCAAAATTCTGCCCCGCCGCATCACTGGCAACTGCTTCAAGCATCAGAAGATGCTGACGGCGGCTGTCAAGCGTGCGCGCATTCTGGCTCTGGTTCTTTAAATCAGGCCAAGGAGGTAGCACACAATGGCTGTTGAACTTATTCTACTTGAAGACGTCAAGGATCTCGGTCGCATCGGTGATCAGGTTCGTGTGGCGAACGGATTCGCGCGCAACTTCCTGCTTCCCCGGAAGCTGGGAATCGCAGTTACCAAGGGCAATATGCGCCGTCTGGAGGCCCGCAAGCTGGGTCTGCAGCAGGAGCATGAAGAGCGGGTGGCAGTGGCTCAGGCTCTGGCCGAGAAGATCGCTTCCACATCCGTGACCATCACCGCCGAGGCAGGCGAAGAGGACAAACTGTACGGTTCCGTCACCCCGCAGCAGGTCGCCGAGGCGATGGCTGAACAGGGCGTGACGATCGACCGCCACTCGGTGGTTCTCGAGGAGCCGATCCGGCAACTGGGCGTCTACGAAGTCGATGTGAACCTGCATAGCGAAGTGCAGGCCAAAGTGAAGGTCTGGGTGGTACGCGCCTAGACAGGCTCGCATGCTGTGCCACCCGGGCATCTTGCCCGGGCGGCCCGCACGCGGGTGTCGATTTTGCGACGGCGGGACGGTCTCACGGATTGTCCCGCCGTTTCCATTTGTGAACCATCGGAATCTGCGAGGAACAAGAATGCGGATGATGGACTCGCCGCCGAGCCAGAACGTCTCCGTCCTGCGGTTGGATGGGCGGCGCATGCCCCACAACGAAGAGGCGGAGGTGGCGGTCCTCGGTTCCATGATGATCGATCCGAAGGGCGCCATGGACGTGGCCCAGTCCCAGTTGGCGGAGGTCGGTCCCAAGGTAGATGCCGCTGGCAAGCGGAACGCGTTCTACAATCCTGCGCACCAACTCATCTTCGCCGCGCTGTTGCAGGCGGCCGACGGGGCGCAGGAACAGCCTGACGTGGTGACCTTGGCCGACCTGCTGGAGCGCCAGGGCGAACTGGAGGCGGCCGGCGGCCGGGCCTACCTGGCCCAGGTGGCCAACAGCGTCCCGAGTGCCGCCAACATTGAGCAGTACGCGGAGATCGTGCGGCAGAACGCGGTCCTGCGCGCGCTGATCAGCACGGGCATCGATCTGGTGGACAGCTGCTTCGAGCCGGTCGACGATGTTGGCGTGCTGGCCGACCAGGTGGAGCAGGAGATCATGAGTCTCAACTCCGCCAAGGATCGCTCCGGACTCCTGACCATCCGGGAATTGATGAGCCCGGCCATCAAGTATATCAATGATCTGTGGGTAGGGAAGGACCAGGCGCGCGGGCTCTCGACTGGGCTGAGCACGGTGGACAAGCTGATCACGGGGCTGCGGCCGGCGGAGATGTTCGTCCTGGCGGCGCGCCCGTCCATCGGCAAGACGGCCCTGGCCCTCAACATGGCCGCGCACATCGCCATGTGCGAGCGTGCCGTGCCGGTCGGCTTCTTCAGCCTCGAGATGCCCGCCCGCATGTTGGTGATCCGCTTGATCTGCAGCGAGGCCCGCATTGGACTGACCGAGATTCGCGACGGCGCGCTCACCGATGGCAACTGGCGGAAGATCGGGGATGCCGGCAAGCGGATCGGCGACTCCAATATCGTCATCGACGACACCGGTGGGCTGAGCATTCTCGAACTCCGCCACCGGGCTCGCCAAATGAAGCGGGAATACGACATCCAGGTGCTTTTCATCGACTACCTGCAGCTCCTCACCGCCGATGCCGGGCGCAACTCCAACCGCGAAAACCAAGTCGCAATGATGTCAGGAAGCATCAAGGCACTGGCAAAAGAGCTGAACATCCCTATTGTAGTCCTCGCTCAGCTCAACCGGCAGGCTGAACAGCAGGGGCAGAAGCCCAAGCTTGGCAACCTCCGCGAGTCGGGCGCGATCGAGCAGGACGCGGATGTGGTTGCCCTCTTGCACCGCAATCGCGAGGACCAGTACAGTTCAGACAACATTCGGAAGGGCGTCGAGGCCGAGCTGATCATCGCCAAGAACCGCAATGGCGAGACTGGTATTGCCCCGTTGACCTTCCTGCCCGCCTACATGCGTTTTGCGGACCGTTCCCGAGTAGCGGACGAGGACGTGCCGACGGGCGCCATCTAGACGAATCGAGCCATACCCGAGGGGCTGCCGCCCCGACCATCACTGGAAACCGCAACTACCACGCCTTGGAGAGACATGCGATGAAGATGAACGGACGCCCTCTGCTGCGTGTCGCGATGCTGGCCCTGGGAATGTGCATGGCGGCCCACGCCGCAAAGATCACGCGCATCCGCATCCAGTCCACGACCCCCGATGTGGATCCTGCGGCCCTGGAACAGGTCGTCCTCGGCCACATTGTCAGCCGGCCTGGCACCACGTACAGTGCCCGGCAGGTGAGCAAGGACATCGAGACGCTCATGAAGAGCGGCAGCTTCGAGGATGTGAACGTCAAGCTCAAGGAGCTTGAAGGCGGGGACGTCGAACTGTCCTTCGTGCTCCTTCCCAAGCGCATGGTCCGCAGCTTCGTCTTTGAGGGGAACAACGAGTTCAGCGAGAAGAAGCTCCTGTCGCTGCTGACCCATCCCACGGGCAGCCCTCTGGCCGAGAACCTGGTGGCGGGCGACATCGCGGAGATGGTCAAGAAGTACCGTGCCGCCGGCTACTTCGGGGCCGCGATCAACTTCGAAGTCAAACCGATTCCGAACACGAGCGACGTGAATGTCGCGATCCTCGTGCGGGAAGGCCCCCGGGCCAAGCTGGACAAGGTCGAGTTCGTCGGCAACAGCGTGTTCAAGGACCGGCATTTGCGCAAGGCAGTGAGGACCCGGCGCCAGTGGTGGCGCCACATCTTCCGCTGGGGCAATTTCTTCAACCGGGATCTGATCGCGGCGGATAGCGACCTCCTGCGCCAGAAGTACACCGAGGAAGGCTACCTGGACTTCAAGGTCGCCGAGGTGGAGGAAGTGTTCAGCGGGAATTCCAAGTGGGTCACTCTCGTCTTCCACGTGACTGAGGGGGCCAAGTACTCGGTCTCCAAGACCACCGTCACGGGCGGCGAGCGGTTCTCGGCGGACGAGCTGAGCAAGCTACTCAAGGTCAAGGCGGGCGATGTGTACCGGGCCTCCGCCGAGGCGAAGGACACCATGTCCCTGCGCCGCAAGTACGAGCCGGAAGGCTATCTCGATCTGCGCTGCTATCCCGTGCACACCCGCGATCCCGAGGCGCACACCGTGGCCGTGGAGCACCGCATCCGGGAAGGCGTGCCCTCCCGCATTCGGGACATCATGATCGTCGGCAACTCGGTGACCAAGGACCAGGTGATCCGGCGCGAGCTGTCCATCTTCCCCGGTGACTTGGGCGATGCCGGCAAGGTCCGGGAGTCGGAAGGCCGCCTGAAGAACCTGAACTACTTCGAGAAGGTCGAGATCACCCCGGTGGGCACCGAACAGGACGATCAGCGCGACCTGCGCGTCTCCCTGGTGGAGAAGCGGACGGGACAGTTCATGATCGGCGCCAGCTTCTCCAGCGAGGATTCCCTGGTCGGCTTCCTGGAGGTCAGCCAGTCCAACTTCGACTGGCGTTCCCCGTGGAGTTTCCGCGGCGGCGGCCAGCATATGCGTATGCGGGCCCAGATGGGGAGCAGCAAGACCGATTTGCTGCTGTCCTTCACGGAGCCCTGGTGGCTCGGTCGCCGGCTGCGCCTGGGGCTGGAGGCGTTCATGAACACGCGCTACGAGGACGAGTACGCCGAGACCAACACCGGCGTCGGCGTCAGCCTCACTCGCAAGCTGGGCAGGAAGTGGACCCAGAGCTTCGGCTTGCGTGTCCGCCATATCCAGCTTGATGAGTTCGAGGACGAGTTGTACGGCGATGCCAACGGAATCGACTACCCGGTGACCGATCCGCGCGACCTAGACTCCGTGCTGCTGACTGACATGGAGGAGAACGACACCGTCTTCGCAAACCGCCTCAGCTTCGGTATGACCCGGGACACGCGCAACCGGCCAAGCATCCTCTTCCCCACCAGCGGCAGTCGCCTGAGCATCAACGGCGAGCTGGTCACCGAGGCGCTTGGCTCCTACAGCAACTACTACCGACTGACGGTGGATGGCACCAAGTACGTGCCGGTGTTCAGGGCCGCCGTGCTCAAACTGCACGCTCGCCTCGGCTTGGCCGACGAACTCAGCGGCGATGACATTGGCGTGTTCGACCGCTTCTTCGCGGGCGGCACAGGCACGATCCGCGGGTTCGACCGCCACGAGGTGGGCCCGGTGGACGATGACGAGCGCGAGAATGCCATGGGCGGTCGCACCATGGCCATTGGTTCGGTGGAACTGATCCAGCCCCTGGCCTCCTGGGTGCGGGTCAGCGTCTTCTCTGACTTCGGCAATGTCTGGGCCGATTCCTATGACGTCGGCAGCGGCATCAATGCCAGTGTGGGTGTCGGGCTGCGTCTCCAGCTGCCGATCGGCCCGGTCAACCTGGCCTATGGCTTCCCCATCATCACCGATCAGGACCACTTGGACGGCAACAGCGGGCGGCTGCACTTCAATATCGGCGCCTCCTTCTGATGAAGACCCTGAACTGGTACATCGCCAGGGACTTGCTGATCAATACATTCTTAGCTGTCGGCATCCTGACGTTTGTAATGGTCTCAGGGAACCTGTTCAAAGTCTTCGAGCTTGTGGCCAAGGGCATTTCGCCGGTGGTCTTCGGCAAGTTCATCCTGCTGATCGTGCCGGAGATGTTGCGCTACACCATCCCCCTCTCGCTGCTCACCGGCACCGTTCTCCTTTTCAGTCGGCTCTCGGCCGACAACGAGATCACGGCCATGAAGGCCAGTGGCGTGAGCCTGTGGCAGATCATCGCCCCGGCGCTGGCCCTGGCCGGGGTGCTGAGCGGGCTGTGTTTCTGGCTTGCCACGAGCGTCGGGCCGCGCTGCCGCTATGCGGCGGAACAGTTGATGAAGACCGAGGCGGTGCGCAACCCGCTGGCGTTGATCGAGCCCGGCGGGTTCCGCGAGATTCCCGGCTACCTCATCCGGGTCGGGGTCAAGGATGGCGACATGCTTGGCGATATCCACATCCTGGCCGTGGACCGCAAGACCGGCAGGCCCACCACCGATATCACCGCGCGGCGAGGGCGGGTCCGCCAGGACGAGGAGCGGCGCGTGCTCAACCTCCAACTGGAGGACGCGACCTTTGCGACGATCAACTTGGACGGCACCGTCGTCGAGGACGATGGGCAGGCCGTGGACCGCGTGGCCATGAGCAGCATCGACTTGCCGATCGAGTACGGGGCCAAGCTCGACGCCAAACCCGTGACCCGGAAGCTGAAGTACATGGACTTCCAGAGCATGTTGGCCCGGATTTACTTCGACACCGGTACTGGGGAGAACGTCACCCCCCACTATGTCGCCTTGCACAAGCGCATGTCCATGGCGCTTTCGCCGATCTCCTTCCTGCTGATCGGCATCCCCTTCGCCATTCGCAACCGACGCTCGGAGACCTCCATCGGTCTCCTCCTGTCTCTCTTCCTCGGCTTCGGTTTCTACGTGTTCCTCGTGCTCACCGACACCATGAAGGACCAGACCGCATTCCATCCTGAGTTCCTTGTCTGGCTCCCGAACGTTCTGTACCAGGGCGGCGGACTGTGGGCGCTGGCGAGGATCGAGAAGCACTAGCCTGATCTAACCATGAGCCATCTACCGCAGTAGATCAGGCCAACCAACGGACCTTTGCCCATCCCTATGCCCGAACGCCTCGAACGAATCCGCAATTTCTCCATCATCGCCCACATCGACCACGGCAAGTCAACCTTGGCCGACCGCTTCCTATTGCGCACGGGAACGGTGGATGAACGCACGTTTCACGACCAGATCCTCGACGACATGGATCTGGAACAGGAGCGCGGGATCACCATCAAGTCGCACCCCGTGCGCATGGTCTACACCCGGCCCGACGGCGTTGCCTACGAGTTCAACCTGATCGATACTCCCGGGCATGTGGACTTCTCCTACGAGGTCAGCCGCAGTCTTGCCGCCTGTGAAGGGGCGCTGTTGATCATCGATGCTGCCCAGGGCGTCCAGGCTCAGACCCTGGCCAACGTCAACCTGGCCATGGACCAGGAGTTGACCATCATCCCGGTGATCAACAAGATCGACCTGCCGGCGGCCGATATCGAGACCTGCCTGACCCAGATCGAGGAGCTTCTCGCCATCCCCCGCGAGGAAGTCATCATGGCCAGCGCCAAGGCCGATCTTGGCATCGACGAGATCCTCGAGGCCATCGCCGACCGGATTCCGCCCCCCCCCGCCCCCGACGACGAGGTCACCCGCGCGCTGATTTTCGACAGCATCTATGATGTCTATCGCGGCGTGGTCACCTACGTGCGCGTGTTCAGCGGCCGCATCCGGCCCGGCGAGAAGATCCGTTTGCTCAGCACCGGCCAGGATACCGAGGTGAAGGAAGTCGGCGTCTTCTCGCCCAAGATGCGCATCGTCGATGCGCTCCAGGCTGGCGATGTGGGTTACCTCATCACGGCCATCAAGGAGCCGAAGGAGATCCGGATCGGGGAAACCGTCACCGGCAGCATCCACCGCTGCAAAGAGCCCCTGCCCGGCTTCAAGGAAGTCCAGCCGATGGTCTTCAGCGGGATCTACCCGGTGGACACGCGGGACTTCGAGAACTTGCGCTTCAACATCGCCAAGCTCCAGCTCAACGACAGTGCGTTTCGCTTCCAGGCCGAGAGTTCCGTGGCCCTTGGGGCTGGCTTTCGCTGCGGTTTCCTGGGGTTGCTGCACATGGAGATCGTCCAGGAACGACTGCAGCGCGAATACGACATGGACATCATCGTCACCTATCCCAGCGTGGTCTACCACGTGTATATGAGAACCGGCGAGATGCGGGAGATCGAGAACCCGACCTATCTGCCGGACATGAGCGAGATCGACCGGATCGAGGAGCCCATGATCAAAGCCCAGATCATCGCCCCCATCAAGTACCTGGGCGCGGTGATGAACCTGGTGATGGAGAAGCGCGGGCTCTGTAACAACACCGAGAACGTGGACGAGTACCATGTGATGATCACTGCAGGCCTGCCCCTGCACGAGATCGTGCTCGACTTCTACGACAAGCTGAAGACCGTTACCCGGGGCTACGGCAGCATGGACTACGAGCCCGACGGCCACCGGGCCGGCCCGTTGGTGAAACTGGAGATTCTGGTCAATGGCGAGCCGGTCGATGCCTTCGCGAGCATCGTCCATGAGGACCGGGCCATCCCCCGCGCCCGGCAACTGGTCAGCCGTCTGAAGGACGTGATCCCCCCGCACCTCTTCAAGATCGCCTTGCAGGGCACCATCGGCGGCAAGATCATCGCTCGCGAGAATGTGCGCCAGATGCGCAAGAACGTGACCGCAAAGTGCTACGGCGGCGACATCAGCCGCAAGCGCAAGTTGCTTGACAGACAGAAAGAGGGCAAGAAGCGGATGAAGGAAATCGGTCGGGTCAATATCCCGCAGGAAGCCTTCGTCGCGGTTCTGAAGGCCTCGGAATAGCGGACCCGCTCCGCCCTTGTGGGAAGATATGGCATGAACACTCTGGTACTGATTCTCTTCGATCTCTTCGTCGTCTGGTTCTTCTTTGGCCAGACGCTGAAACAGTGGTTCTCCCCCGCCTGGCTCAAGGCGATCTTCGGCCTGCGGGATATCGAGCGGCATTACCGGCATCTGCTGCGGCGGGATCGGGATGTGCTCAGCCCGGAACTGAACGAGGAGATTGCCAGTACCGCCGCCGCCCTGCGCATCGCGCGGCAACAGCGAAGCGCCTCGGGGGGGATGTCCGAGGAGGCGTCGAGCGTCCTGGCTGCCCAGCCAGGCTTCGCGGGCTTTGCCCAGGGCGTCGAGCGGGATGGTTTCACCGCCGCCGCCACCGGCTTGGTGGCGGAGCTGCAGGCCGGCAAGGCCGGGCCGTCGATCCCTGCCAGGAAGCGCGCCTGGTTGCGCGAGCACCTGGAGATCGCGGTCGTCGCCCTGGGCCTGGCCTTCGGCGTGCGCGCCCTCTTCCTCCAGCCCTTCAAGATCCCCACCGGCAGCATGCAGCCGACGCTCTACGGCATCCATTTCATCCACTCCGAGAGTGGCCCGCCGAAGTTCGGCCCGGTCGGTCGCTTCTTTGGCTACCTTCACTACAGTCGCCGTTACGTGGATCTGACCGTCCGCGAGGCCGGGGATCTCGATCTTGACGGAATCAGCAAGGTCGAGCAGCCGATCCCACTCCAGAACTGGCTGCTGCCGAAATCCAGAGTGAACATTGGGGCGGTCGGGTATGTGCTTCCCGGCACGCCGGAGGTCGTCAGGAAGTACCTTCTTCCCGTGGTCTACGCTCGGGGTAGGAAGCTGGGCCACGACAGACCCTTTAGCTTCGAAGCGGGGGAGCTCCTCCTGCGCGGCCACCTGGAGTTGGGCGACCACTTGTTCGTCGATCGCACCTACCTGCCGTTCCACGAACCCCACCGCGGGGACGTGACCGTGTTCCGCACCGATGGCATTCGGCAACCGCCCGACACGAAGGAGATTCGTGCGCGGGGGGGGCGCCTGAACGGACCCTACTACATCAAGCGCCTGGTCGGTATGCCAGGGGACGAGCTGCGCGTGCGCGAGGACCATGTCCAGGTGCGTCGCCCGGGCGAGACGGAGTTCAGGGAACTGGATGCCACCGACCACTCGGGCTTCGGGCGCATCTACTCGGGACGTGGCGGCTACCGTGGGCACTCGGACCTCGGCGGATTCTGTCTCTCCAATCCGGACGATATCTTCTACATCCCCCGCCAGGGCGACCTGCTCAAGATCGATGTGCTGACCCTGCAGAGCTCGATCAAGAAGGTGGATGCGGACGAGTTCGTGCCCTATCGGGACCAGGGAGTGGCGCTGCCGATCATGACCTACGGTGTGTCGGCCACGCTGGCCTGGCTGGACCAGTGCGGCTGGTTCGAGCCGGTCGAGGATGGCATCTACCGGTTCCGCTACGACCATTTCCTGATGATGGGCGACAACACGGCCAACAGCAGCGACGGTCGTGCTTGGGGAACCATCCCCAGGGCCAACCTCGTGGGTCGCGCCTCGCTCATTTGGTGGCCGTTCACGCGCCGCTGGGGGCGGACCGACCGCCTGGCACCGCTGGACTTCCCGTCGCCCCCGACCCGCTATGATCTGGTGCCCCTGGGCGCCGACGTCAACGAGTAGCCGGAGGCCAACCCGGGGCCAGCCCCATAAGCGCTAACTTGATTATTGCATTCCAAGAGCCGGCGCGGTACATTGTCGCTGCAACACCCCCAATGGGAGCGCGGCCCCATGATGACCGAAGACTGGACTGTTCTTACCTCTCTGTTTCCGGCGGACTGGCGAGCGACTGCGGCGAGTACTGGTGCCATCAA
>JABGQJ010001699.1 GCA_018648945.1 Victivallales bacterium | reverse complement strand
CATCCCCGGTGCGAGTCCTGCATCTCCGGTGTGTGTGACCAGGGCAAAGCGCCCTTGCTGCGAGAGGTCGAGAGCGGGCATTCCGTCGCGTGTTTTCTCTATCCTCCCTGTCACGAGGATGGCGGAAGCGGCGGTCGACCGGTGAACGAGGGGGGCAGCAATGCCACTGCTTGAGGTCCAGAATCTGACCAAGTTCTTTCCCATCACGGCGGGAGTGTTTCGTCGCCAGGTGGGAGCGGTCCGGGCAGTAGACGATGTGAGCTTCCACATTGAAGAAGGGGAAACCCTCGGCCTGGTCGGGGAGAGCGGCTGCGGCAAGACCACCACGGGCCGGGTAATCCTGCGGCTCATCGAGCGGACGGGAGGCAAGGTACTGTTCCATCACGACGGCACGCCCGTGGACATCACGGCTCTCGAAGGGGAGCCGCTCCGCGACTTCCGCAAACACATGCAACTGATCTTCCAGGACCCCTTCTCCTCATTGAACCCGCGCATGACCGTGATGAGCATCATTGGCGAGCCGCTCCGAGCCC
>JABGQJ010001698.1 GCA_018648945.1 Victivallales bacterium | reverse complement strand
AGCAGGGAGACATTGAAGGGGTGGCCATAGAAGCCGCGGAAGAAGGAATACAGTGCCGGACGGTCTCGCACGTAGGAAGCAATGTCGATATTCGTCTTGAACATGGGGAACTTGAAGTAGTGCCGCATGGCGTGACCGAAAATGATCGCGCAGGCGATGCCGAAGCCGACCCACATGGCCCGCTTGCGGAAGAGGGCGAAACGGGTCTTGCCGTCAGCGTCGGTCTCTTGCTCCAGCAGGGAACGGGGGAAAATCAGCATCGGGAAGGAGAACCGCTCGTTTTCGGCCCACTGTCGGCGCATGATCACCATCGTCGCCATCAGAACCAGGAAGAGCACTAGGATCATGCTCGACCAGAGCACGGCAGGCTGCGCCCACTGGGACAGGGGGATGGAGCCCTTCAGGCGGTGCGCTAGGCCGCGGCCCGAGAGGGTCGCGTCGGGACGGGCATCCACTCGCGCCCGCTCGTTCGGGGGCAGTTTCGTCAGGTCGGACTCGGCCACCTCCGTGCGCCCCTGGTAGAGGGACTGGAT
>JABGQJ010001697.1:262-533 GCA_018648945.1 Victivallales bacterium | reverse complement strand
AAGACCTGACAGGTTTTGAAAACCTGTCAGGTCTTTACCAGACTGATTACTGATTTACCGAAAACTGAACACTGTCCTACTCGTATCGCAACGCCTCGACTGGCACCAAATTTGCGGCACGGTTGGCGGGGTAGATGCCGAAGAAGAGTCCGACTGCGGCGGAGAAAAGAGTGGCGAGAAGGACTGCGTCTAAGCCAACGACAGGTTCAAAGGGTGTGCCGGAGTTTGTGGCCACAATCCCGACCACGAAGCCGATGCCCCACCCCAAGGC
>JABGQJ010001697.1:0-252 GCA_018648945.1 Victivallales bacterium | reverse complement strand
TGCCTATTAATCCGCCAACCAAACTGAGCAGAGATGACTCGATGAGAAATTGAGTGAGAATATCGCGTTTGCGCGCTCCTAATGCTTTACGCAAGCCGATCTCACGAGTCCTTTCGGTGACGGAGACGAGCATGATGTTCATGATGCCGATCCCGCCCACGAGCAGGGAGATGGCGGCAATCCCACCGATGAAAACCGTCAAAATGCCGGTAATCGAGGAGGCGGTGTCCACCATATCCTGTTGAGAAAAAA
>JABGQJ010001696.1 GCA_018648945.1 Victivallales bacterium | reverse complement strand
CACCGAGAAAATGATTACCCGGCACAGCATCAACGAGGCCAAAAAGCAGCAGGTGCGTATCTTGGTTGCCGACGACAACAAAACCAATCTGCTGGTAGCCAGGGGTGTGCTTGGAAAGCTGGGCTACTGCTCGGTAGACGTGGCCGAAAACGGTCTTTTAGTCATAGAAGCTCTCGAAAAAACAGCCTATGATCTTGTGCTGATGGACGTGCAGATGCCTGAGATGGATGGGTATGAGGCCACCGCCGAAATCAGGAAAATGGCGCCGGAGTACCGGGAACTGCCTGTCATCGCCATGACGGCACATGCCATGAAGGGGGACCGGGAAAAATGCATTGCAGCTGGCATGGATGACTACATTTCAAAGCCGGTGAAGCCCAAGGGGCTCCTGGAGATGGTTCAGCGCTGGGCGGGGATGAAGGTCATCAGACCGTCAGTGGGGGGACGTCGTTATCCATCTGATCCGGATTTACCGGTGGACTTGAGGCGTTTGAAGGATTTAAGCGGTGGGGACAAGGACTTTGAGCACGAAAT
>JABGQJ010001695.1 GCA_018648945.1 Victivallales bacterium | reverse complement strand
CACTACCTGCTCCACGCGCCGAACCCCATGCTCGCGCAGACGCTGGACGAGAACGGCTACCTGGTCGTCGATGAGAGCAACCCGCTCATCGCCGAAAACCGCGCGTCCGGCGACGAGAACGAGGAGTATACCCGCAACCACGAAGCCCGGTTTGGGCCGCTCGACACCTTCCCGCACCGCTACCGCGAGTCCATGCTCCGCGTCCTGCAAATGCGTCGGAACTTCCTCTGGGCCGAGGGCGGCAAGTGGCTGGTGAACCCGCCGCTGCTGCACTACGTCGCGCTGGAGCTTGGCAAGACCGTGAAGACCGCGCCGGACGCCTGGTGCTACCTGCGCGAAAGCCACGTTCGGAACCGGGCGAACTGGAAAGACAAAACCCCGCTGAAGGTCAAGAACTTCGAACGTTGGCTCTACCAGCGCGACGCCGACGGTGCCCGCACAGAACCGGCCGAGCGAGTCGCCGTGCCCGAACAGATGTTCGAGTTCCACCGCAAACACCTTTACGACGACACGGCGCGAACCACGAACACGGCC
>JABGQJ010001694.1 GCA_018648945.1 Victivallales bacterium | reverse complement strand
GGTCCGTCTCACCGAGGTGCTCGGCAGCCATGGCCGTGTCGTCGCCATCGCCGACGAGCAGCACCCGCGGCGGCCCGAACCGGCCGGCCCGCAGACGCCTCGACAACACCCGGTTGCCCGTGGCAGCCAGCGCAACCAGCACCCCCACCGCAATCAGGTTCCAACGAGGCACCGCGTAGCGCTCAGTTGGCAGCACCACGAGCGCACTCACCCCCAGGGCCACCATCGTCAGACCCGCCACCCTCGCAAACCAGCGCCGACTCCCCAACCGGGACTGACGCTCATAGAGACCCCCGAGGTAGAAGACCACCTGCACCCACACCGTGAACGCCACCAGACCCAGAACCGACTCACCCGGCTGAGGCCAGTCGAACCCGAACCGGACCGTCATCACCACCGCCCCGGCAACAAGCACCGCCACGGCGTCGATCACATACAGCCACCGAAAGCCCAGCCGCCCCAGGCGCCGGTAGAGGCCGTGCACACCGGCAGGGGCAGGTGCGTCCACCCCATCGGGGGCGTTCAGAGGCAGGG
>JABGQJ010001693.1 GCA_018648945.1 Victivallales bacterium | reverse complement strand
GAAAGGGCCCTCTTTGTAGCGATGGCTGTACGGATCGATGCCGCCGGCCAGGCTGCCGTAGGAATGGTTGAAGCCGAACTGATTCGGGCTGTATTTCGGGTCGGAGCCCAGGTGCCATTTGCCGAAGAGACCGGTGTCGTAGCCGCAGTTGCGCAGGGCGCCGGCCAGGGTCTCGTAGCCGTCGGGCAGCACCGGGGGATTAGAGGGGACGGTGGCGTGGCGGCCGAAGCGGCCGGGATGGCGGCCGGTCATCAGGCAGGCGCGTCCAGGGGCGCAGAGGGGGAAGGCGGTATAGGCGGAGTCGAAGCGGATGCCTTCGGCGGCCAGCCGGTCGAGGTTGGGGGTCTGGACGACCGGGTGGCCGTAGGCGCCGGTCAGGGCGGCGATCAGCTGGTCGGACATGATGAAGAGGATGTTGGGATGGGACATTATGGATTTCCTGTAAATTGTTGTGAATAGTGGAATTAGTGGCGGGGAATTGATTGTGAAAATCGGCGAAATCTACGTTTGATCTACCCGACGGAAATACTGCGTG
>JABGQJ010001692.1 GCA_018648945.1 Victivallales bacterium | reverse complement strand
AGCCGACGAAAAGGGACACGAGTAGAGGCTATATCCACAAGCACCGCGGTCGGAAGAGCTTCAACAAGGTGGAACTGGCACGCGCCGTTGCGCCATTGATGACTCGCGAGAATCTGGCAGGTCTCTTCGACCTTGAGGAGGAAGTCGGGAAGCTCTGCGACCGGATCCGTGGCTGGAATAGCGCGTAGCGCCAGAGACCCAGCATCGGCGCCCCAAGGACCGTTCGGGCTGGTGCCCTCCGAATCGTATGTCGCCGCCCTGGCGGGGGCTAGGGCTCTCTGTCTGGACCTAACCACGGGTTCGCACCCGTGGCTACGATATTCCGCCCCCATGCGGGGGCTTCGGAATCGGCGCTGGCGCGCCATGGTCGCGAGTACGCGACTGCTACGGGCGGGGGGCGGCCTCGGGCGCGGAGCGCGGAGGACGAAGGGAACCCATCTGTGCCGGAACGGGAAGCGCCCCGGGAGCGCTGGCTTCCAGCCCGCTCTCCCCCCCCCCTCCGGCAGGGCTTCCAAGCAAAGCGACCTGACGTACCC
>JABGQJ010001691.1 GCA_018648945.1 Victivallales bacterium | reverse complement strand
CATCTTCCAGACCTTTAACCTGATCCCCGTGATGAGCGCCTGCGAGAATGTCTCGCTTCCCCTCATTTTCTCGGGCATTCCCATCGACGAGGCCGAGGCCAAAGCTGCCGAGACCCTTGCCTCCGTCGGCTTGGGCGACCGCGTACACCACCACCCATTCGAGCTCTCCGGCGGCCAGCAGCAACGCGTGGCCGTGGCCCGGGCTCTCGCGAACAGCCCCAAGCTGATCCTCGCCGACGAACCCACCGGCAACCTCGACCTGAAGACCGGGCAGGAGATCATCAACCTGCTCAACCGCCTCAAAGTCGAGAACGGCGTGACCATTATCTCGGCCACCCACGACATGAAGATGCTCAGCAACTCCGACCGGGTGCTTTGGATCCTCGACGGCAAGGTCGACAAGATCATGGACCGCGAAGACCTGGATATCCATGTCGGCACGATGGACGGGCATGAGCTTGCGTAGGGGTGCCGCTCGATCGCTGCTGTTTGTCGCCGCCACAGGTGTGTTCACCGGGTGTTGCCTCATGCGATCC
>JABGQJ010001690.1 GCA_018648945.1 Victivallales bacterium | reverse complement strand
TGCTGGGTGAGGATGGCGTGATTGAGGGCGCCGCGTCCGGCAGCATCGTAGTCGACATGACGACGATGTCGCCGAAGATAACCGCCGAGATAGCTACGGCGCTCGGGGAGAACGGCGTTGAGATGCTCGACGCCCCCGTCAGTGGCGGCGACATCGGGGCGCAGAACGGGACGCTGTCGATCATGGTAGGCGGTCCCACGAGCGCGTTCGACCGTGTGCTGCCGCTGTTCGAGGTGATGGGTCAGAACATCGTCCACGCGGGCGAAGACAACGGCCTCGGACAGTACGTGAAGCTGTGCAACCAGATCGCCGTGGTCGGCAATCTGCTGGCGATGTGCGAAGCCGTCGCTCTCGGCAAGCGCGCCGGGCTGGATCTGGACAAGATGATCGCGGCGATTAGTAAGGGCGCGGCCGGCTCGTGGGCGCTGCTCAACCTCGCTCCACGGGTCGCGAAGGGCGACTGGGAGCCCGGCTTCATGGTGGACCTGCAGCAGAAGGACTTGCGCCTCACGCTGGAAGCCGCCGCCGAGTTGGACCTG
>JABGQJ010000169.1 GCA_018648945.1 Victivallales bacterium | reverse complement strand
TTCACGTTGTGAAACCAGCCCTTGCTGCCGCTGTTCCAGCCCTTCTCCGGCGGCGGGTTGGCCTGGTCGTAGGGGTCGGCGTTGCGCGCCATGCGCAAGCCGCAGCGATTATGCCCCAGGAGCAGATCGCGGTAGCTGTTGAAGAGGGTGAAGCGGTGCCAGATGCCGATGTCGAAGTCCGTGATCTTCAGGTTGCTGAAGGTGCAGAACGCGGCTTGAATGTTCGGCGGCGTGGCAAAGGCGATGCCGCCCCGAGCACCAGGCCGTTCCTGCGCGGGCTTCTGCCGCAGCCACAGGTTGCTCACATGGAAGTACTCGCTGTGCCGGAAGACGATGAACGCGCCATCCGGCTCGATGATCGAACCGTTCGTGTGCTCCCCACGCAACCCCATCCCCGAGCGGGACAGAATCTTGCCGGGATCAAGCACCCCACGCCCGGCGTGCTCCCCCCAGACGGGATTGCAGTCAATCGTCTTCGTGATCCGGTAGCGACCAGTGGGAACGTACACTTCCCCCCGCACAGCCAACGCCGCAGTCACCGCCTGCTGGAAGGCGGCCGTATCATCCGCCTTGCCGTCCCCCTTGGCCCCGAAGTCACGGACATTCAGGGATTGCTGCGTCGGCGCGGCTTGGCCAAGGCAGACAGCACACCAGAACGCGAGCGTCGCAACCAGCAACCGCCACCGTCCGTCTTCCGTCCGAGTGGGGGGCACCATATCCAGTCCTCCAGTCACCATCTCAACTGTCAGTCAACCGCGCACGCGCGGCGGGATTGGGTTCCGTGAAGGCACCGTAGATATGGGGCCGCCGCTGCCGCCAGTTCACCTGCCGGAAACAACCGCCATTCCACTTGCGGAAATCCGCGCCACGCGCGACATCAGCCACGACGAAATCGGCAGTGCCGTCGTTGTAGGCCAGGAACTCCCCGCTGCGGTCGATGATGCAACTGGCCGTGCAGTTGTTGCGGGCGACGACCATGCAGAACTGATTGTCCATCGCCCGGACCCGCATGATGCTGCGCCAACGCTCCTCGTCGAGCTTCGGGTTGCCGCGCCGCCAGACACTGGCCCGGTGGTCGCCCATGATCGGCAGCACCAGGAAATCCGCGCCGTTAAGCCCCACCATCCGGGACGATTCGGTCGCGGAACTATCCATACAGATATTGCAGCCGATGCGCCCGACAGCCGTATCGAATACCGGGAATCCATCGCCAGGGACCACGCCCGAGAAGGCCTCGAAGGAAGCCAAATGCACCTTGTGGTAGGTGCCAGCGATGGAGCCGTCCGCGTCGATCACAGCAGCGGTGTTGAAGACCTCGCGGTCCACCCGTTCGTGCAACCCCACGACGATGGTCGCGCCGTACTGCCGGGCAAGGTCGGCAAAGCGGTCGGTGGCGGCGCCGGGCACGGTCAGCGCCTTCTCCATGAGGGGGCCGTCCACATGCCAGTCCAGGCAGACCTCGGGCAGGGCAATCAGCTTCGCGCCCTCGTCGCAGGCCTGCTGGGTGCGGGTGGCGTAGAACTCGACCGCTTCCGCGACGGTCGGTCGCTGCGTGCGGGCATCCACCTCCTTGCCAGTGACCACAGCCACCCGGACAGGAGCCACGGTCGGCGCCAACCCCAGGTCGGTGACCTGGGGGACGGCACAGGCCATCTGGCCGACGGCAGTCCACCGCAACGTATTGCGGATGGCCAGGGAGTCGTTCCCTTCCGGAGCGACAAGAACACCAGCATAGTGGACCGTGTGGTCGTCAACGATCGTGGAGAAGACGTAGTCCCACTGCATTTGGGTGCCGAACCGGACATTGTCTGGAGCGGGCTCGGCCCACGCGACCATCGCCGCCAGTTCGTCGTCAGCGACCCCAATGCCCTGATGCCGGACCTGCCACTCGAGCCGGTAGGCATGGCCCGGAATCAGGCCCGTGTAGACGAACTGCCAGCCACCGCAACAGGTACGCGTGCCATTGCTCCGCGCGGCATATTGGTCACCGGACTGCTCACAGATCGGGGCGACGGAGGCATCGGCGGCCCAAGGCAGGGCATGGGTGAACTGGACGGGCATGGTACGCATCTCCTGTCGGTTGGGGTTCGTTCCAACCTGAATATGCGCTCGCCCACCGTTCTCGCAAGGCGTCACCTCCTCACGAAACGTCCGCCCCGATTCCCGGTGACCCAAACCCAGTCTCCGTTGCGCCCTGCGACGGAACGGAGCGCCAGACTTGCCGGGCATACTGACGGCAAGTCCGGGAACCACGCCACCATCGGGGCAGTGTCCTCCTTCGTAGCCAACGTACGGGGAGGACCGGAGCGGGAGTGCTCCAGCTACGGAAGGAGGGGATTGGTCCGTCCCTTCGGTCCCCTCGGTCCTTCCCGTCCCTTTGCGCCGGACCAGATCCGAGATCCGCAATTCCCCGCTATCAATGCCCCCCATCCGGGTACGGTTGGGAGGGCCAGACAAAGTCGGGGCCGCTGGCGCCCGGCGAGCCACCGACGGCCTTGACGGTGCCACCGTCGTCGGTGAAGTCATCGCCGACGCTGTAGACGGCCCAGGCCGCCGGAGGCAAACCCGGGACACTACTCCTCAGATAGCGGAAGGGCATACCATCGAAGGGATCATCGGGGATGTGCGGAAGGGACTCGGGAACGAGTTGCTCCAACCGCTCAGGAACACGGCCATGCTCGACCTCATAGGCCTTCAAAGCCAGGAAGAGGGCGGTCCCGCGCAGCATGGCATCGCGGCGGGTTGCTCGGCGATGGGTTCCCCCGAAGCTGTTGGCGAGCGCGGAGGCACAGAGGTAGCCCACCGGATCTCGGGTCCAGAGCATGATGCTCCGCATCTCGCGCTGGCCGGTCGGGGAGGGGGCAAGGGCCCCGTAGGCGGCCTTGGTCTTCGCCGAGTATGGCGTTTGGGCGAGGGCAATGCCGTGTTGGTAGAGGCACCCCAGATTGCGCGTGGTCGTCTGGCGGGTGCTGCCGGTGATCGGCAGAATGGCAACCAGGAAGCTCTGGACCATTCGGCCCGGAGGGGATCCCCCGAAGCCATACATGGGGAACAGAGAGAGAACGGTTGTTCGATCACCGTTGGCGACCCGTCCTGGCACTCTCAGAGCGTCGGCCCGGAGTGCCTCGACAACGGGTTCGACGCTGTCGGCGGCAAGGAGAGTATGGCACGACGCCTGGCGGAGAACGGGCAGAGGCACGTCGAGTTTGGCCACGATCTGCCAGGCCGAGTCCATGGCGATGCTCTGGCACGCGGCAGCGACTAGGTGGTTCATGGTTCCCCCGCCGCGACAGAGCAGATTGCCCATGTCCACTGCGCGACCGAGGTCGCGGAACGCGCCCGCGTGGTCCCCCGTTGCGGCCCGGTACTCGGCGGATACGGCCAGCCATCGCGCGAGGTCGAGCACCTCTTCCCAGTTGGGGTGCGGCAAACTCGCGGCATCGATGGTCAGCATCTGGGGATCGGGTGCGGCCAGGGCGCGGTCGAGCAGAGCGATCTGCGGCTCGTAGAGCGCAACCAATTGCTGAATGTCCTCGTATTGGTCCCGCG
Source organism: Victivallales bacterium (assembly GCA_018648945.1). The sequence goes on along the minus strand of JABGQJ010000169.1, from coordinate 8,882 downwards.
ACCAGGGCAGGGCCGGCGACGGGATTGGGGGGCGCTTCGCCTCGCCGACAAGGTCTGGGCCGCCAGGCGGCTTGGCGGCGGGAGGCGGTGGGTTCGCAGGCCAGCCATGGAGCCTGAGTTTGGCGGTAGCCTCCGTCCAGTCCTCCCGCCAGACGGGGACGGTGCCCGCCAGGAGTGCCGCCCTGACTGGTTTCTCGATGGCCAGCAGGAGCAGATGGTAGGCCGAGTCGGGACCAAGATCACGCTCCCGAACGATGGGACGGCTCATCTCGACCCGCACGCCTGCCAGGGGCCTGATCCAGGTCCTGCGGCAACCGATCAGGACAGCGATCGGGGTGAGGAACACCAGGAAACCACCCAGGATGGCCTTCCGCCGCCAGCTCCGGCGCTTGTGCTCTTCCGACATGCCTGGTTCTCTCCTATTGATGACCCGATGGTTCTTCCAACACTATAGCCGCGCGAGACGGGGGCAAGCAAAGAAAGGAGAGGAGGAGAGGAGAATGTCCTGCCCCGACTGGGACTGGACTGCCGCCATCGATTGCATAGGGAACCACAAAGGGCCCGGCGCCAGACCCCCGGTCCGTCCCTGCCGTCCCTTTGGTCCCTTTCCCCCGACCCACCAGCCGACCCCACAGGCCAGAGAGCTTGGCACCCGCCCTGTCCCCTCGGTCCCTTTGGTCCTTTCCGTCCCTTCCCGCCAACCCGCCGAGCCGGCATGCGCCCCGGAGCGGGGGGGCGTATTTGCGAAGGGAGGGCGCGAACCTATATTGCGGAGGCTTCCGCAGTGGGCTGTGCCCACCCTCCCAGCCACCCGCACCGGCCCCGCTTCCCGGCGCAGTCGCGACACTTCTGATCGGACCGATTAGGAATCCCCGAGCTTGGCCGAACCCACTTCCCAATCACCGGAGACAGAGACTCTTCGCGTGTTGCATGTGGTTCAATCCCTCGGCCTCGGCGGCATGGAGTCCGTGCTGATTCGCGTGGCAAACGCTTTGTGCGCTAGGGGATTCGACTTCCATGCCTGTTGCCTGACGGAGCGGGGCGACCAAGCGCACCGGTTTCCGGACGCCGCACAGGTCCACGAACTGGGCAGGAAGGAAGGCTTCTCTCTGCGGGCGGTGTTCCGTCTGCGGAAGCTTGTCCGCACGCTGGCTCCCGATGTGGTGCATACCCACAACATGGGACCGCTGGTCTACTCGTCACTGGCAAAATTCATCGGGTCGGGGGCGCCGATCATACACGGTGAACACGGCCAGATCCGCCTCAAGGTCGGCAGCCGGTACGAGTGGCTCAGTCGCCTCCTCTACAAGGCGTGCTACCGCGTCCACACCGTGTCCAACAATCAGCTTGAGCAGCTTCGCGACCTTCGCCTGGCAACAGCCTCGCGGAGCCTTGCGGTCGTCAACGGGGTCGACACCGAGCTTTTCTCTCCCGGCGGAACTGCCGTTCGGGAGCAACTGGGCATACCGGCGGCGGCCCGGATTCTCGGCATCGTGGGACGCCTGATTCCCAGCAAGCACCACCTCCGTCTACTACAGGGCCTGGCCCTGCTCCCGGCCGACGTGCACCTCCTGATCATCGGGAATGGCCCCGACCGCCAATCGGTCGAGGCAGAGATCGCGAAACTGGGCTGCGGAGACCGAGTCCACCTGACCGGGAACATTTGCGATGTGCTCTCGCACTACCGGGCCATGGATCTCCTCGTGGTTCCCAGCGATTCCGAGGGACTCTCCAATGTGATGCTCGAAGCCATGGCTTGCGAGACCCCTGCATTGGCCAACTCCTACTGCCATGGCTGCGACGAAGTGGTCTCCCATGGCGAGGATGGCTGGCTTCTGCCAATGGATTCCCCAGAGCGTATCGCAGAGGCGGTTCGGGCAGCTCTGCACGCGCCGGACGAGCTCCGCCGGCGAGGCGAACGGTCCCGCGCGACGATGCTGGCGCGATTCTCCTTCGAGAAGACTGCCAATGCCTACGAATCCCTATACCGAGACTGTGCGGCGCACCACCGAAAGGCGTGAGACGGGCGAGGCGATGCCGATAGTGAAGCCGATCAATTGGTTGCGACGCGGAGTCAAGGAGTTCCTGGCCAGAGGGGGCCTTCGGCTCGCGTTGCCTTTCTGCCCGGACCACGCCCATATCGTCACCTTCCACGGACTGATCGACGGTCCCCCCCGCTATGCGACCGAGAACACGGGGGGGAAGCACATTTCCGTCGAGGATTTCCGGCGTATCGTCGATTGGCTCCGCCGGCACTTCCCGCTGGTCCATCTCCATGACGTGATCGACTCTCTGGCCGGCGGCAAACCGCTGCCTCGAAACAGTGTCGCGATCACCTTCGACGATGGCTACGAGAGCAACTATCTGCTGGCGTATCCTCTGCTTCGCAAGCATGCCATTCCGGCCACTGTCTTCCTGACCACCCGGTTCCTGGAAGAGCGAGTCCCGCTCTGGACCTGCCGCGTGGAGTACGCGGTGGGAAGAAGCCAACGGACAGAGGCGCGGGTCGAGATCGAGGGCACAGTGGTGAGCGGCACACTCAACTCCGATGGCGAGCGGGTCGAGCTTCTCCGCCGACTCAAGAACGCCCTGAAAGCCACCGATCAATCCCGGCTCGACGAGTATTGCGGGAGCATCGAGGACCAACTGGGCGTACGCTTGGACCTCGCTGGCGACGACGAACCGGCCAGGCAGCCGCTGAGCTGGGAACAAGTCAGCGAGATGGCCGACAGCGGCCTCATCTCCTTTGGTGGACACAGTCATCGCCACGTGATTCTGGGGCGCTGCCAGGAAGAGTCCATGCGCGAGGAAGTGCGGCTCTGCAACGATGTTCTGCGGACCCGGCTGGGCGACGCCCAGAGGACCTTCGCCTACCCGAACGGCAAGCCGGGGGACTACAGCCAGACCAGCCACGAAGCCGTGGCGGCGGCTGGTTTCTCGTGCGCGCTGATCACGGTCGAAGGACCGTGCACGGTGGGACGCACATCGCCCTTCGGCGCGCCTCGCGTGTCGGTGAGCGGGGACACGGAGCCGTGGTCTCTGGTCGGGCGACTGGTGCGCCCCGGCAGCAACGCGGCAACTGCCAGGACGGAGGATTGACCATGCGCGAGACTGCCCCGGCAGACGGCCAGGAACTGGCGGTGTCCGTCGTCATCCCTGCCTACAACTACGCCCACTACCTGCGCGAAGCGATCGATTCCGTTCTCTGCCAGACGCACCCGCACGTGGAACTGATCGTGGTCAACGATGGCTCCACGGACAACACGCGGGAGGTCCTGGACAGCTATGGGGAGCGGCTGGTGGCGGTCCACCAGGAGAATCAGGGACTGTCCGCGACCCGGAACAACGGCATCCGCGTGGCGAGCCATGGCTTCGTCGCCTTTCTGGACGCCGACGATGTGTGGGAACCGGACAAGCTGGCCTGTCAGATGGCGCTGTTCGCGAGCCTGCCCAAGACCTATGGTCTGGTGGCCTGCGACCGGGGAACGATCGATGCCCAAGGCACGCGCCATCCGGATGCGGTCAAATTCAGGAAGGCGAAGCGTTCCGACCGGGAGATCAAGGCAACCGACCTCCTGATTCGCTCCCAGTTCACCCCGTCCTCGGTCGTGGCTCGCCGCGAGTGTTTCGACACGTGCGGCTTCTTCGACTCGGACCTGCGCAGTAGCGAGGATCGGGACATGTGGATCCGGATCGCGGAGAAATGGCAGCTCTTCGGTGCGGAACGGGTGCTCTGTTTCGCCCGCAAGCATGGCGACAACATGAGTGCCAACGCCCCGCGAATGAAGCGGAACACGCTGAAGGTCCTGACCGCTTCTCGCGCCCGCCTTGCCGACCGGGGGCGGGGCCCGTTCTTCTGGCGAAGGGTCTTCGCCATCGCCCGCTTCCAGGCGGCCTGGATGTACTATGAGTCGGGACACCCGCTGGCAGCGTTGCGCGAAATGCTCGTATCCTGGTGCCATTGCCCCTGGCTGACCAACCCCGCGGAACTGGACGAGGTCTTCCTGTTCCGGCTGCGTAGCCTGCGGCTCTTTGCCAAGCCCTGCCGGCGTCCGCCCCGCGACTCCTCGGCCAACTGAGGTGACGCCATGACGCTCCCAACCAGCAAGACCGGCGACTCCGCACCGCTGCTGCGCTTCGCAACCGCGAGCGATCTACCCGCCGTGCGCGGTTTCCTTGCCGAGAACTTCCCGCCGGACTCCCACCAAAACCGCCCCGGCTGGCTGGAATGGCAGTTGGCCAATCCCCTGGGAACGCAAGTGGCAGTCGCCATGGTCGATGGCGAACTCGCCGGTCTCTCCCTCTTCCTCCGGATCCGCGTCAACCTGGCCGGCGTGGGCGAGGCAGACGGGGCCTTCGCCACCTCCACCATGGTCTCGACGCGATTCCGTCGGCGGGGCATCGGCAGTGCTCTGCACCACTTGCGGGCCGAGCACTATGGCTACGCCCTGTCCACCGGACAGTCGACCGCGAATTCCAAGGTGTATGAACGGCTTGGTTTCTCGACCGTGGCCGAGTTCAGCGAGTTCCTGCTATCGCCACGCTGGCCCCGTTTCTTCCCTCGGAAGCGCTGGTTGCGTCACCTTCTGTCATGGGGCCGTTGGCGCCTGAAGCGCGCTGCCAAACCCGGAGATCGCGCGCTCAGACTGGAATCCTCCCCGGGGGGCGCCTTTGCGGTCCCGGACGAGTGGTTCCGCGCCCGTGCCGGGGGTGCCTTCAGGCTCTGCATCACGAGCAACGCCTACCTTGAGTGGCGCTATGCGGACCATCCATACCTGGAGTATGCGTCATCCTGGATCCTGGACGGCGAGCGCCCCGTCGGGGTCGTCATCCACCGGGCCCTGGCCAATGGCGAGCTGCGCGTGGTCGATCTCTACTGCGGCCCTGGGGATCTGCCCGCCGCCCTGTCCGCCTTCTGCCGTCTGGCCCCGGCGACGCACATCGCGGGAGTCGTTGCCGGCAAGGGGCTGAGCGAGGCCTTTGCGGAGGCGGGGTTCCAGGTATTCCCACACGGTAGCCAGATCCTCGGGAAGACGCTGCGCCCCGACCTCGAGGCCCCGCTCACCGACGGCCGTTGGGGGTTCCTTGCCGGGGACTCCGACAAAGACCGCTAAGGCAGGAGGGCCCGCGGGCAACCCAGCATGAGGCTGCGGGGACAAAACCCCACAGCTTCCGTCGCATATTGCCGATGATAGGACAAGGGAACAAGTGGAGAAAACGTCGTGTGAAAATACCGTGATATTGGTTGCAGATGCCGGTTTCGTTGATATTGTCACCGTTGTCGTTGGCAGAGCGCAGTGAAACCCAACCCCAGCTGAAGGAAACAGACATCATGAAGAAACCCCGTCGATTCACCCTGATTGAGCTTCTAGTTGTGATTGCGATCATCGCGATCCTCGCCTCCATGTTGCTCCCCGCTCTGGCCAAGGCCCGGGAGAAGGCTCGGGCCATCAGTTGCGTGAACAACATGAAGCAAATTGCCCTCGGGCAGATCATGTACGTTGACGAAAACGATGGCCGGACGATCCAGTGGACCGGTTACTGGGATCCCGGCGAAATCCCGTCCGCCTCCAACCCGTACTGGTACATGCGGATCAAGCCGTATGCAGGCGAGAACGACGACGTGTTCATCTGCCCCTCGGCCACTGATCGGAAGCTGGATCCGGGCAACGCCCCCGCCAATACGTATGACTGCACCTACGCGGTGAGCAATGGCTACCCGCAGCAGGCTCAGCCGTCCTTCAAGACACCGTCTTCGACGGTCATGATGTGCGACACGCAGAGCAACAACTACTATCGCTACCGCCTGGCGCCCAACAGCGACTATGCGATCGACATCTTGGCCCGCAAGATGCATAGCGATGGCATCAACATGGCCCTAGTCGATGGCCATGTGGAGCGGTTCAACGCAGCCAAGTTCACCTCCAACGAACCCAGCTCCGACCTGCACTGGTGGCCGCAGTGGCCCTACTAGTGATCTGACTCGACAGTCTTCTCGATCCACCGAAGCGCGCCGACGGGGAATTCCCGGTCGGCGCGCTTTCTCTTGCGGTCTACTCGAAGGCGATGCGAAGGGTGGTGGGGGCCACGCCAGACAGCGGACCGCCCCCTGCCATGCAACGCGTCACGCGGCGGAGGCCGGCCACCCCCCCAGGGCGAGTTGCCACAGCCGCGCTCTGGGACGCTGCCCCGGTTGGGGCAGCCGACCCGCCTATGTCCAAGGATCCGGTCCCGCCCCCGCCGGCGGGATTCGGCGTTCCTTCCCGCTATCCGACGACGCGCGGGTCGGCGAGGGCAGGCAGATCAGGGAACGCCCACGCAACTGACAGGCGCCCCCGTTGAGATGGAGATGGAACAAATCGACCCCGTTCCCGTCACATATGCGTGCACCCAAGCCAATACTACGTGTGAAAATGCTGTGATATTGGTTGCGGAACCGAGTTTTTCTTGGTATTGTGACGATTATTGTCTCAGAGCTCCCTGGAACCCATCTCAACCGAAGGAAACGAAGGCCATGAGAAACCCGCGCCGGTTCACCCTGATTGAGCTACTGGTAGTCATCGCGATCATCGCGATCCTCGCCTCCATGCTGCTGCCCGCCCTGGCCCAAGCGCGGGCGAAGGCTCGCGCCATCAGTTGTGTGAACAACATGAAGCAGATCGCCCTTGGGCAGATCATGTACACCGATGATGCCGATGAGCGGACGATCAAATGGCATGGCTACTGGGGCGCGGGTCAGGCTCCGACGACCGCCGACCCCTACTGGTATACGCGCGTCATGCCCTATGCGGGCAACAATGGAGCCGTCTTCATCTGCCCCTCCGCCTCGGATCAAGCCCTTGACCCCGGCTCCTCCCCTGCCAACAGCTACCTATGCACCTACGCCGTAAGCAATGGCTACCCGAACCAAACGGTGGCGAAGTTCAAGACGCCCTCGGCAACTGTGATGATGTGCGACTCCCAGAGCAACAACTACTACCGCTACCGCCTGGCCCCCAACAGCGACTATGGGATCGACACCAGGGCAAGGACCCTGCACAGCGATGGCGTCAACATGGCCCTGGTGGATGGACACGTGTCACGCTACTCCAAGAACACGTTCCTCTCCATGGAGCCCACCGCCGAATTGCACTGGTGGCCGCAGTGGCCCTACTAACGGGCTGAATCGAGAGCTTTCTCGGCTCACAGCAGCGCGCCGACGGGGAATTCCCGGTCGGCGCGCTTTCTTTTGCGGCCTACTCGAAGGCGATGCGAAGGGTGACGATCTGGCGGGGGGCGGCAGTGACGTGTACCGCGCCATCGACCAGGGCCACTTCGCCGCGACCACCGGGGGTCTCGTTGAGTTTCACGGCCCGAACGGCGGTGGGCGTTCGGGCGAGGACAAGCGTGTCGCTGGCGGGGTCCCCGCCAGGGTTCCAGAGCCGGACGATGAGGCCGGAGCCGGCCTCCGGTTGCTTGATGGCGGAGATGATCAGATTGCCGTCCCGCTGCTCGAGGAGAGAATGGTGGGCGGGCTGGGTGCCGCCCATGGGCGGATAGCCGGAAGCGACGGGGCCGGTCTGGCGGGTATTGAGGCCAGCGCGGAGCCGGGACGCTTCGCGCAGGGCGACGGCGGCGGGGAGCGCCCCCGCATAGGGCATGAGAGCGTAGTGGCAGACAATCTCGCCCTGTTCCAGCCCGTCCTGCTCGCCGGGGGTACCGACGGTGCGGCGGAAGGAGCGGAGGAGGGTCACCTGCATGGTGCGGCGGGCATCATCGACTATGCCCCCCTCATGGGGGCCACCAGCGGAGATGAAGGCGAGACCCCGGAGACCATCCCCCACCGCCTGGAGGTCGAGGAAGGGCTTCTCGGCAATCTCCATCTCCGACCAATCGAGCGTCTCCGGGTCGAGCGCGATGGCGCGCTCGGTGAGGTCGTAGGGATGGTGCGAGAGATAGGTCGTGGCGGCCGTCGCATCGGTGGGAAGCAGGAGACGAAGGCGGTGGTCCTCGATGGTGTTGTGGACGGTGGTCTGCACATCGACGACCGTGGCCCCCCGCCGCAGGGAAACCAAGGACACGAGGCGCAGTTCGCCCCGGTCGGTCCCCCGCCGTTCGGCGGTCCAGTCGTAGCGCTGGGGAACGTCCAGCCGCAACTCCACGCGGAAGGTCACCTGCTCGGGCCCGTCGTGGACCACACCGATCTGCGCCCTGCCCCCTCGGGACAGCACCCCCTCGTCGTTCACCGAGGGACCATGGAACCAGCCGTCGCCGATCTCCGCACCATCCTCGAAAAGCAGGAGGTCCGTGTACTCGTTGCCGTGGGCAAGATCGGTCAGCCGCAGCGTGCCATCACCGGCAATCTCGATGCGCAGGGAGTCGTTCTGGGCGCTGCAAGGGCCGGTGCGAAGGCTGCCAAGACGGCGCACGACCATGTCGGCGGGCGCCACTCGAAGCGAGGTGAAGCCGAGGCCGGGGAGATCCAGCTCCGCCGCCACCGTGTAGCGAGCCCCACTGGCCCCGGTTTCGCCAATCCCCATCTTGGCGAAGTGGGTACGTTCGCCGAAATTGGGCAGGATGTCGAGGAGTTGATAGGGGACTTCGGTGCCGTCAGCGGTGTAGAGGCGGAAGGCGTTGACGCCCTGCGACCGGAATCCCTCCTGGAACTTGCGCGGCCAATTCCCGGGGAAATCGATCGGGAAGAGCACCACCTCACGCCGGGCTTGGGGCAGAGGATTGGCAATGGTGACGGTGAACTCGGGAGCTTCCTTGGCGAGGTCGGCGCACTCCGCAGTGAGCAGACCGAAGGCCCGGTTGCGGAGCTGGTCGGCGAGCAGGCGGGCCTGGTCGAAGCGGTACATCATGTCACGATGGACCTGGTCGATGGAGCAGCCGCAGATGCT
>JABGQJ010001689.1 GCA_018648945.1 Victivallales bacterium | reverse complement strand
AGAGTGAGGATTTCACTATCCCCACTGGGACTGTTGGCCAGCGTCACCGTCACCTGATCGGTGTTGGCCAGGCCATCTAGATCGGCGTCGGCATCGACCACCGTCACCGTGATGTCCTGGCGCGGCACGATCTGCGCCGGACTGCTGTCGATCGTGCCGTCGGTGCCTACCAGCGTCACCAGCCCGTTGACTTTGATGTTGGGCGGATTGCCGTCGTTGAGCAGCACATGGGTCAGCGTCAGCGGGGACGACGCCGGCACGCGCACGTCGTTGACCGTGAAGTGGACGTTGATCAGCGTCTGCGGTCCGGTGACCGCATTCTCGTCGGTGGCCACGGCGATCTTGAGAATTTCCAGGGAGCCGGCCCCCGGCTCGGTGTTGGTCTGCACCGTCCAGCCGTCGGTCAGCGTACCCGCGCTGGAAGTGGGCGACTGGGGTGCCGAGAACACGGTCAGCAGCGCCGTGTCGTATTCGACGAACACCTCGGCCGACACGATACCGCTGGCCTCGCTGAGCGACACCGGGATGGTCAGCACCTC
>JABGQJ010001688.1 GCA_018648945.1 Victivallales bacterium | reverse complement strand
CAGACGAGACGGTGGCGCTAGCAATCCGAGCGGAGACGAATTCATGCCAGAGCAGGCGAAGCATCCGAATGTCCTCGTTATCATGACCGACCAACACCGGCACGATCTGATGACGTGCGCGGGGCGCGAACTCGTCCCCACGCCCAATATCGACCGCATTGCGGGGCAGGGCGTGCGGTTCACCAATGCCTACTGCCCCTATCCCGTTTGCGTGGCGAGTCGCATGGCCATGCTTACCGGGCTGTACGCGCATTCCACCGGGGCAATCAACAACACCGACCGACTCGACTGGCGTTACCGCACGATTGCCCATCACTTCGGTGACAATGGCTACTTGACGGGGCTGATCGGCAAGATGCACTTCAATGATGCCATGAAACATGGCTTCGACTACTATCTGTCCATCAACGATTGGCTCATGTACCTTGGCCCCAAGGTTCGCCATTTTGCCGATGAAATCGCGAACCACCCGATGGGGCCTCGCTTTTTCGAGACGGTTGACGACGATGGCGCGGGTATGCCGGATGTCGGGGGGCTCTG
>JABGQJ010001687.1 GCA_018648945.1 Victivallales bacterium | reverse complement strand
AATCCCCCTGGAAAGAACGTCGAATGCGGTGGGTGAGACCTTTGACTTCGGGCGGGTGACACCCCGTGAGCCCGGGCTCTACCGCTTCAGTTCGGTCCCGGAGGCAAGCGTGATCCTCGTTCGAGATCGATGGGATCCTGAGCTGACCTCCAACAGCCCGAACTGCGTTCTCCGCAAAGGCAGTCGCCTGATTGTGCGCTCGCAGGGGGATCGGCCGATTAGAGAGCTGAGAGCCGAGCTGGTCAAATCCCACCGAGGCAGGATCATTAACCTCGTGCAAAACGGTGGCTTTGAGGTGGGCACGCCAGGTTTCCAACCACGCGGCTGGTGGGTGCGCCACTTCGGCAACACAGACCTCAGCTTCCCGCACTGGAGTGACGAAGACGCGGCCTCAGGAACGCATTGCCTCAAGCTTTTCAGCGAAAACAGCCGAATCCGACTTTACAGCCGCCGGATCGAGCTGGATGAAGCCGGCCTTTATGTTCTCCGTTTCAAAGCCAAGGCTACCGGCCCGGGTGCGGGTGTGAACGCATGGGACTC
>JABGQJ010001686.1 GCA_018648945.1 Victivallales bacterium | reverse complement strand
CCCCGGACTCCTCGTGAGTGCGTTACGAAGCGGACTACCGCTCCGCAACGCGACTGCCAGAGTGGAAGCGGCGTCTCGCCGCTTGTCTTGGGACCACATGGCTCGCCGACTACCTTACCTCCGCTGTCGCCTGGTTGGGCGCGAGGTCGCCGCCGGCGCGATGAGCCTGCGAAGGGGCGCGAGGCCTGGGGGAAGCACCATGCTTCAGCCCTCGTGTTCCGGCCGACCCTTTTCTTTGGACTCCTTGGCGTAGAAGGCGCGTACGTCGGCGAAGATCTTCAGGGCGCTGAAGATGTCGCGGCGCCGAGTCAGCCGCTTCAGAGGGACCTTGTAGAGCTTGCCGAGCGCCACGGAGTCGAAGCCAAGCGCCATCGCGGCCTTGGGCAGTTGCACCTTGTCCCGCGCCACGGACGTGCCGAATGCGGTCTGGAACGCTGGGAACACGTCCCGGCCCGCGGCAATGCTCCAGAGCCAGGCGGTCTCGTGGGGAGTCCACTGGGCGCCTTCCTTGTTGAGTAGGGCGTACTTGAGCAGGTTGTAG
>JABGQJ010001685.1 GCA_018648945.1 Victivallales bacterium | reverse complement strand
GTATAGGGACGGTGAAAATCACCACGAGAAGATTTTTGTCGGCATTTAATATTGGAAGATCGTTCCGAATTGACTTTGGTCAACGCAATATATGAGTCAAATATCGCAGAAGCCCATTTGAACCTACGAGTTATCACATGTCGCTCCGAGCTGAACCGGTAGATTAAAATCAACACCCCAGCTAAAATACAAAAGCCGCCCCGAAGGACGGCCTTTTGATTTTTTTGGTTGCGGGGGTAGGATTTGAACCTACGAACTTCAGGTTATGAGCCTAATTATTACCCGCCTTAACTCGTTGAAATATGAATAAACTACCTAAATCATGTGCCGTTTATGTGCCGTTTATGTGCCATTCACAAAATTCTTCGAAAAATTCTGAGTTAAACAATGTCTGTTTTACTCCCGAAAGCAGACATAAACAGGATAGACCAAAAGCGTCTGCTTTTAACCCATAGCCGACATTCCGACGCAGCGTCTTTTTGTTTGTTTATCGGCAAGAGCGCGAGGCGAAATAACCTGCCAGATTGTCGATCTCGGTTTG
>JABGQJ010001684.1 GCA_018648945.1 Victivallales bacterium | reverse complement strand
GATGGGCGGGGCTGGAACAGGTCGTAGAGGTAGTCCGCGAGCTTCGTGGCGACGTCGAGGAAGTTCGTCTTGCCCGTGACGCGGTGGTGCACGCCGGCAGCGGTCATCAGATGGCCCATGTTGTACAGCTCGTGGTGCCGCCGCTGCTGCCAGCGTTCCTTACCCGGGTCGAGCTGGACCTGCGTGCATATATACCCGTCGTCGTCCTGCGCCTTCGCGACCACGTCGATCAGTTCGTCGAGTTGCTGGTCGACCTCCTGCTCCCGCGTGATACCGTACACGTGCGCGGCCGCTTCCATCCACTTGTAGCAGTCGCCATCGCTCCAGTTCGTGCCGGTATGGACGCCCTCCCGCATACCGGCGGCGATGTAGAGGTTCATGAAGACCGCGGAGTTGTCCGGGTCGTGCATCGCCTCCCACATGCTGGGAATGATCGTGTCCCGACACAGGGCGAAGCGGTCCGCCCAGAAGCCGCGCGTCCAACGTACGTCGCCCACGCCTGTACGGCTCAGCTTCCTCGCGGGCTCCCCGTGCGTAGTCCC
>JABGQJ010001683.1:242-542 GCA_018648945.1 Victivallales bacterium | reverse complement strand
GCCCAGCCGTGAACTCCGGATGGCACGTTGCCCCACGCGATGCCCTCCCCGGATCGCAGGCTCATCGAGCCAGCGACTACCCACGCCCAACCAGGCAAGCCGAGAGACGAGGTAGTCGCGTGCTCGATGAGCGCGCGAAGCATCTGGTCCTACGGCAAGCCCTCGCCCCTGCCGGGGGAACCCCTTCCCAGCGCCACTTGCCGGCGGAGCCGCAGCGAGTAACGTGATGAAGACTCGTCCCACAGGAGCTCTTGCCATGCGCCTTCTGCTGTTCGCCGTTCTTTACACCTTGGCCTCCCT
>JABGQJ010001683.1:0-232 GCA_018648945.1 Victivallales bacterium | reverse complement strand
GCCCAGCCGTTGGTACTGGAGGCCGAGAAGCCCAGCCGGAAGAGTCCGGCGGGCAATGAGTTCGCAGTGGCTACGGGCGAGAGCGCTGCCTGCGGGGGACGGGTGCTGACGCGGTTCTTCAAGCCGGGGGTGGTGTTCTACGATTTCATAGTGGAGAAACCGGGGGTGGTCCACGTCTGGGTACGCTATGGCGCGAAAGGCGCGCGGACGTTCCGCGTGGCGCTGGACCCAG
>JABGQJ010001682.1 GCA_018648945.1 Victivallales bacterium | reverse complement strand
AGGTCCGGTCCTGCACCGCCTCCGACACCGGCAGTGAGCCGGGTCCCTGACGGCAGTCGATCCCTTCGGGCAGATTGGCGAGTATGCTCGGTTTCCCCTCGCCGAAGATATCGACCGTGTGCATCAGCGGATGCAGATGCAGTGCCTTGTTGCAGCCCGGATTGCATGCCGAAACCCCTTCGGCGCGCACCGCTTCGCAATAGCGCCTGATCGACAGCCCGCCCAGCTCTTCGGCGCGGTAGAGACCGTGCGCCGCGTACCAACCCCCCTTGGTGGTATCCGCTTCCGTGGGGCGGTGATCCCCCAGGCCGGGAACCCCCTTGAGCTCGTCCCAGAAGTAATTCATCGCCCGGTCGATCTCCGCCATCTCCTCGTCGTACTTGTCGACCTGGGTCAGACCGACCACCGAGGAGAGCTGGTGCATGCGATTCTTGTACCCACCCCAGGGCAGACCCGCGTCCGGCCGCAACTCCTCGTTCTCGATCTCGCCGTGTCGCGCATAGTGGCCCCAGAGCAGGGCGCGCTCGTAGATATCGCGATCG
>JABGQJ010001681.1 GCA_018648945.1 Victivallales bacterium | reverse complement strand
GGGGCCAAACCCATATGCCGTGGACCTACAGCCGCTGGATTCGGGCTTACTCTCTTGTCCGTGACGCCCTACCGGCTGACGTTCGAGAGACGTGGGAACGCGGATTACGGTTGGGTTACACCGGCATCCGACGGAAGTCGCTTGGGGGCGTGCACAACATCCCCACCCACCACGCCATGGGGCTTTTCATCGCCGGGCAATGTCTCGGGGAGCAGGAGTGGCAGGATAAGGCCCGGACATTCATGGCCAAGGCGGTGCGGAAACAGGATGTCGCAGGATTTTGGAGCGAGAACTCCGGGCCGGTCGTCGGCTATAACTTCGTCTACGTCGATGCGCTGGGCGTCTACTACCACTTTTCTCGCGACCCGGTCGTCCTCGAGGCACTGAAACGGGCGGCCCGTTTCCACGCGCTGGCCATCTGGCCGGACAGCACCTGCGTATCGACGATCGACGAACGGCAGGTCTATCACAGCAGGATTCCCGTCGGCAATGTCGGCTTCACCTGGACACCTGAAGGGCGGGGATTCATGCGCAAACAGCTT
>JABGQJ010001680.1 GCA_018648945.1 Victivallales bacterium | reverse complement strand
GCTTTCCGGACAAAAACCCTGCAAAGATCCCTTTTTCGCCGGATTTCCCGGTTTTCCGTCCGGCTTTCCGGATAGCTACCCATATCTCAATTCCAGCACCGTTCCCCTGCCCCCTTTATTATCCCGCGATCAAAGATTATCTTAAAAACCCCAACCAAACCATTTCTCCCAGATACCAACCGGAGCCCGGGAGATTGCGAAAGTATCTATCAGGAGGAGTATGCCACGCACCAAGCTGACCCCGGCGATGGAGCAGTACATGCGCTTCAAGCGCCAGTATCACGACGCCATTCTGTTCTTTCGCATGGGCGACTTCTACGAGATGTTCTTCGACGATGCCAAGGAGGCAGCGCAGCTCCTCGGCCTCACCCTCACCTCCCGCAACCACGGCAAGACCGCCGGCGAAGTGCCCCTGGCCGGCGTGCCCCACCACGCCATGGAAGGGTATCTGGCCAAATTGATCCAGCGGGGCCGCAAAGTCGCCATCTGCGAACAGGTAGAAGATCCGAAGCAGGCCAAAGGGGTGGTCAAACGGGACGTCGT
>JABGQJ010000168.1 GCA_018648945.1 Victivallales bacterium | reverse complement strand
CTCTGAAACTTGGCGATATTTTCGTGGTTGGCGAACAATGGGGCAAAGTGCGCGCCTTGATCAGCGACTCCGGGGAACGGATCAAGACCGCTGGGCCGTCAACGCCTGTTGAAGTTCTGGGCCTGAACGGCACACCGGAAGCCATCGAGGCAGACATCGCCAGTAAACTGCGCGTCGGGGTGGATATCGTCGGCCCCGAGTGCGCTGTGCCTCTTGACGCTCCCTACGAGAATCTCAAGCACATCGCCGTCGCCGCCAGGAAGCTCGGGCAGACAAGGAATCAGGGATGACACAGAACGGATCGACAATGGCCATGGCTCTGCTTGCGAGCATACTCGCCCTGCTGGTGCCCTCCGCCGGCGCAGACGACTGGCCCCAATGGCTTGGGGCACAGCGAGACGGGATGTGGCGGGAGAGTGGCATTCTCAAGTCCTTCCCAGAGGGAGGACCAGCAAAGCGCTGGAGTGCGCCCATTCATGGCGGCTATGCCGGACCTGCCGTAGCCGACGGCCGCGTCTTTGTCACCGACTTCGTCCGTGACCCGAACGGGGCAGGCGAAGTCGCCGGCAAGACTCATCCAAACACAAACTACCGCCGGGGAGCAATCACCGGGCAGGAACGGTTGCTGTGCCTGAACGAGGCGGATGGCAAGATCCTCTGGATCCAGACCCGGCCCACCACCTACACCCACGCCAAGCTGTACGCCAATGGCCCCCGAACGACCCCCCTAGTAGACGGCGACCGCGTCTACACGCTCGGTGCAGAGGGGCGTCTCCTCTGCGTTGACGTGAAGACCGGGACGAAGCGCTGGAGCCGGGAACTGAAGACGGACTACGGGATCGCCGCACCGACTTGGGGGTTCGCTGCCCACCCGATCATCGATGGGGACCGACTCATCGCCCTGGTGGGTGGGGAAGGCACAGCCGTCGTGGCCTTCCATAAGCTCACCGGCAAGGAACTGTGGCGCACCCTGAGCTGCAAGAACCCCGGGTACGCCCAGTTGGCGATCAGCAAGATTGGGGGCCACCGGCAGTTGCTCGCCTGGCACGGGGAGGCCCTCAGCTCGCTGCAGCCGGAAACAGGCGGCGTGAACTGGGCGACGCCGGTGAAGCCGAAGCACGAGATGACGATCGGGATGCCCCGCCAGGAGGGGGATCTCCTCTACATCATGAGCTGGGGATGCTCCCAGGCGTTCCGGCTCCAAGCAGACCCGCTTGGCGCCAAGCTGCTCTGGCAGGCTGACAAGCGTGCGGGAGTAGGCGGCCAGATGAACGTCCCCTGGATCGAGAACGGGTACATCTACGCGGGCGACCTGCGCGGGATCTACCGTTGCGTGGAGTTGGCCACCGGCAAGCGAGTGTGGGAGACGAAGGGGATCTTCGGCAAGGCCAAGGTCTGGATCGGGAACGTGTTCACGATCAAGCAGGGGACACAGTTCTTCCTCTGCTCGGAGCTGGGCGACTTGATCATTGCCCGACTTACGCCAAAGGGATATGAGGAAGTCGATCGTGCGCGGATCATCAAGCAAACGAGCGTGACCGGCGGCAAGCCCATCTGGTGGTCCCATCCCGCTTTCGCCAACCGCAGCATCTACCTGCGCAACGACCGCGCGATCCACTGCTACAGCCTGGCAACTGCCAACGAGTGAGATGTGCGGGACCCGCGGTAGGGTGTAGGCAAGCGGCGAGTCGCCGCTGCCACTCCGCATTCAGACTTCTGCATTCTGCATTTCCCCCCGCGGCTGATTGCACCAGTCAACGACGATGCGGCCGTAGGCGCGGACGAGTTGGACAATGCTCTCCACATCCACCCACTCGTCTGGCGCGTGGGCATTGTTGCCGCTCGGCCCGAGGATCATGCCGGCGGGTACACCGAGTTCCTTGAACAGGAACAGATCGCAGGGGAATGGGGCACCGGTGGCAGGGCAGGCGTTGCCGGTCACGTCTTGCAGGTTCTGCTCCACGACAGGGACGAGTGGATGCTCGCGGGCGAGCTGGTAGCCCGCCATCCACCGGAGCCAGTAGCTGGCTCGGATGTCGGCCGATGTCGCCGTGCGCAGCGCTGCGAGCCAGGTCTCGAACTCCTGCTCCACCTCGGCCTGGGTCTCACCGGGCAGAGTCTCCCAGAAGAACTCCACCTCGGCAATTTCGGGCACGGCCAGGCGAACCGCATCACCCCAGTCGTTGGCGCGGACCTTGGTGACCATGGCACTGGCGGGGTCGGCCATGTGCTGATAGGCCTCGGGTATGACCAGACGGGCGTTGCGGGTGGCGACGAACTCCGTCAGTCCCTGAATCACGGCGGGCAATTGGTGCACGGCGGGACGCAATTGGTCGCCGGCAAAGGTGACGCCACCCGTCCCATGGATCGCCAGGCGAGCGATGCGGAGCCCACGATGGGCCCGGTACGGCACGAGATTCGAGGGCTCGGGCAACAGGACCGCATCGGCCCCGCCCGAGTGGAGGCGGGCGGCGAGGGTGCCATGGCCGCCGGCAAACTCCTCGTCGACCACGCTCTCCACCAGCAGGTCGCCATCGAGCTCGATGCCGAGCTCGTCGAGCATCATTAGGGTCATGAAGTTGGCTGCGACACCTGCCTTCATGTCGTAGGCGCCGCGACCGTAGAGCTTGCCGGAGACGATCCGGCCGCTGGTCGGGGCGTCGGCCCAGGTCCCGGGGTCACCGGCGGGCACGGTATCCATGTGACCACTGAGAATCAGGGACCGGGCATCGGCACCGCGCCGTCCGGGGCGGCGCACCGCCACGTTCGGGCGTCCCGCAAGGCGGGCACCGGGATGGTGCAACGGGTGTTCCTCGATCCCCGCCACCGACCCAATGTCGTACAGCTCGGCCGGCAGGCCATGGCGCTCGCAGGCATCGGCGAGGAACTCCTGCGCCGCTTGTTCGTTGCCGCCGGGGGGATCGGTCTCGGAGGAAATCCGCACCAACTCCGTCGTCAGACCGATGATCCGGCCCCGATTCTGCCGAATCCAGTCGTCCATCCGGTCGCGAAGAGCCACTGGCAAAGGCATATTCTATCTCCTTGGAAGCACCTGTCCGGCAATGTGCATGATCGCGCAAGGTATGCAAGCCGTTTGCCAGCCTTGCATGAACATGCTTGGCGACGCACTGTCTGACAGGAGCACATGCCTGTTTCGTCGTCCGCGCCGACCGTTAAGGAACCACTGTGAAGAAACCCTATATCGTACACGTCATCAGCCTGGGTTGCGCCAAGAATCTGGTGGACACCGAAGTAATCTGCGGCGACCTCGCTTCCCATGGCATCATGCTTTCGGCCGAGCGAGACGGTGCCGACATGGTGCTGATCAACACCTGCGGCTTCATCGAGGACGCCCGCAAGGAAGCCGACCAGGAGATCCGGGCGGCCCTGCGCTGGAAGCGCAAGCGTCGCCGGCGGGCGGTGGCCGTGGCCGGTTGCCTGCCGAGGCGCCTCCGCGAGCAGGCCGAGAAGCTCTACCCGGATGTGGACCTGTTCGTTGGTCTCGATGATGTGGGACAGGCTGCCGGGCTGATCGAGGCATTCCGCGTCCGCTCACTGGGCCATCGCAACCTGCCGTCTGCCCCCGCGCCCACCTATCTCTACGACCACACGGCCCCACGCCTGGCCCTCACGCCCGTATCCTACGGGTTCGTGAAGATTGCCGAGGGCTGCGACCACCGTTGCACCTACTGCGTCATCCCGGATATCCGGGGTAATCAACGGAGTCGCTCCATCGATTCGGTGGTGGAGGAATGCCGCCAGCTACTCGATCAGGGCAGGCTCGAGCTGGACCTCATCGCCCAGGACACGACCCGCTACGGGCTCGACCGCGAGGACGGAGCCAACCTGGCCAAGCTCATCCAAGCCGTGGACCAGCTGCCTGGAGATTTCTTGATCCGCATTCTCTATACCCATCCCCTCTATCTGAGCGATGAGATCATCGACGCAGCAGCCGCGGCCGAACACGTGGCCCCCTACATCGATGTGCCACTGCAGCACATCTCCAGCCCAATTCTCAAGGCCATGCGGCGGGGCATGGATGGCCCCGCCACCCGCGAGCGCATGGCGGCGTTGCGCGGGCGCTGGCCGGGGGTGGCCATCCGCACCACCTTCCTGTTCGGCTTCCCGGGAGAGACTGACGAACAGGCAGAGGAAGTCCTTGCCTACTGCCGCGAGTTCCAGTTCGAACGTCTGGGAGCCTTCGCCTTCTCGCCCGAAGAGGGAACCCCAGCGGCGATCATGGAGAACCAAGTCCCGCGCGCGGTCGCCGAGGCCCGCCGGGACGCGCTGCTGGCCCAGCAGCAGGAGTCCTCCCTGGCTCGGAACCAGGGCCTGGTCGGCCAGTGTCTGCGGGTGCTGGTGGATGGCGCGGAAGACCAGCGCTCCTTCCTGGGACGCACGGTCTGGGATGCCCCGGAAACGGACAACGTGGTGCACGTGCGAGGGCCGCGCGACACGATGGAACGAGGCCTGGTCGATGTGCGAATCGAGCGCGCCGAGGCATACGACCTGTTCGGCACGCTGGAGTAACTGGCCCCTTCGCCTATATTCCTCCACCATGGCAGCCCGAAGCAAAAGCACCCAATCCAAGGCAAAGCGCAGCGCAACCGGAAGGCCGCAGCGCTCGGCGCTGTGGCGAATGCTCGCCAAGATGTTGGCGCCATTCCTGGTGGCAACCGTGGTGGCGCTCGCGCTCCTCTGCCTGGGCTTTGGACTGCGCTGGGCACTCCTCAAGGCCAATCCCTTCTTCACCTTGCGCCAAATCGAGGTCCGCACGGAGGGCAGAGCCCTCACCAAGGAGGGGATCATCGCGATTCTGGAGGACATGGGGTACCGCAAGCAGGAGACCAATCTCTTCGACATCGACGTGCTTGCGATCCGCAGTCGCCTGGAGAGAGCGGCAGCGGCAGAGAGTGCCCGCGTGTACCGCGTGCTGCCCGACCGATTGGTCGTCGATCTCGCCCAACGCCAACCCGTGGCCCGCCTGCGCGGGCGCATCTCCCGGTTCATCGACGGGGAAGGGCATGTCCTCCTCCCCTGGGAAGCCAATGGGTTCTCGCTTCTGCCCGATATCGTCGGTGTCCGCGAGGCAAATAGCTTCCGCCCCGGCCAGCAGGTCACTGACGAGTTGCTGCTCGGGGCCCTCGATTTCCTGCGCCTGAACGAGGAGTATGGCGACGCCCTGCTCTGCCGTGCACACACCATCCAGCTCGACTACCACCCGCCCCGCAAGCTCAAACTCTACGTGCATCGGGCGGGCACCTTCCGGGAGAATGCCCAGGTGCTGGTGCCGCTCAGCAAGACCCGGGAGGCCCTTAACCGCCTGGCCGTCATCGTCCGCGACCGAACCAGCCTGGGACTGCCCACCAGCTTCGTGGACGTGACCTACGAAGAGAATGTCCCCGTCCGGGAATAGCCCCGGTTGATATCGCCCCGCCTCACTGCATATTCCCCGAGTTTGCAGAACCCGCCCCCCGCGTGGAAAGAAAATGGCCGAGCCCGGCAGAAGGATCCTGACGATGAAGAAGCGCTACGCCCTCGTCGGCACTGGTGGACGTTCCTGGATGTACACGAAGGCCCTGATGAAGGACTTCAGCGAGTACGGCGAGTTGGTCGCCTTCTGCGATATCAACCAGGGCCGGATGGACTACAACAACCAGCAGCTTGCCGATCAGTTCGAACACGCTCCCCTGCCGACGTACCTGGCCCACCAATTCGACCAGATGGTGGCCGAGCAGAAACCCGACACGGTGATTGTCACCACCGTTGACCGCACCCACCACCGCTACATCATCCGGGCCATGGAGTTGGGCTGCGACGCCATCAGCGAGAAGCCGATGACCGTGGACGCCACCAAATGCCAGCAGATCGTCGATACGGTCGAGCGCACGGGCAAGCATCTCACCGTCACCTTCAACTACCGCTACGCCCCCCGCAACACGAAGGTCAAGGAGATCATCCACAGCGGCGCGTTGGGCGACATCGTCAGCGTCCACTTCGAGTGGTTGCTCGACACCTCCCATGGTGCCGACTACTTCCGCCGCTGGCACCGTGACAAGCGCAATTCCGGTGGCCTTATGGTCCACAAGGCCACCCATCACTTCGACTTGGTCAACTGGTGGATCGACTCCACTCCCGCCGTCGTCTACGCGCAGGGCGACCTGCGCTACTACGGTCGCGAGAATGCCGAGGAACGCGGGGTCACGGAGTTCTACAGCCGCAGCCGCGACAACGAAATCGCCGCCAAGGATCCCTTCGCGCTGAAGGTGTCTCCCGACAACAAGAACATGCATGGCCTCTACTACGGCCCGGAAGCCGAGGATGGCTACTACCGCGACCAGAGCGTGTTTGGCGACGGTATCTCCATCGAGGACACCATGTCGGTCATGGTCAAATACACCAACCGTGCGGTCATGACCTACAGCTTGAACGCCTTCTGCCCGTGGGAAGGCTACCGCGTCTGCTTCAACGGCACCAAGGGACGCCTTGAGTTCAACGTGGTCGAGAAGAGCTTCCTCACCGCCGGCACCGCCGAGGACATGACCGTCCCGGGCATGCGCGAGCTTGGCGAGGACAAGAAGGAGATGGTCCCCGAGATCATCTTGCAGCCCATCTGGGGCAAACCCCAGGTCATCGAGTACGACAAGGGCCAGAAAGGCGGGCATGGCGGCGGCGACGTCCGCCTGCTCCGCGACATCTTCGTGGGCGTGGAGGACAACACCCTCGGCCACGCGGCCGGCTACGTGGACGGGGCGAAGTCGATCCTCACCGGGATCGCCGCCAACAAGTCCTTCCAGACCGGCCTGCCCGTGACGGTGACCGACCTCGTGAAGCTGGACGCGCTCGCCAAGTAGCGGCGGGGGGGATACAGCCCAACCCCGACTCGCCACGTCAGGGAAGAACCGGAGGCGACGCAGTCGCGTCGTCTTGGTCGCAGAATTGCCCTTGCAGCGGGACGAGGGGGAGAAGATGCCGGCTGGAAGCCAGCGCTCCCGGCCGACCGCTCTCCTTCCCAGGGAGTTGGGGGTAGGCGTGGGTTCCTGTCGCCCTGCGGGCTCCGCGCTCGGGGACGAGCGCATCTCCAGGGCTGGGGTACGCATGGGCGTCTCTTGGCCCGGGAGCTCGGACCACCAGGGGGTCCAGAGTCGGGAATCCCGTTCTCTCCCCAGAAAGAAAGAGCCCACCGGAGGGTGGGCTCTGAACTGGTGGCCACGGAGTCGGCCACAAAGCGGTCCTCTACCGGGGTGGGGCTACCCACCCCGGCTCGTGACACCTAGTAGGCGGACATGCAGGTAACACCATTGTGGGTGGTGTTGTAGGGACCAACGATCTGGTCCCAGTCGACCTGCCGCCAGGAACTGGAATCGACATGCCCGTCGGCGTACAGATTGTTGTTGCGGCCACTGTGCCAGCAGGTGCTGGCCGAGCCGGCCTTGAACCGAGCCAAGTCGCGTGCCTCAATGCCACAGGTCGAGCTGGGACCACAGTCATTGTAGGAGTTATCGCTGTCCCACATGATCAGCAGCCTGCTGGGGCCGCAGTAGGAGTTCCCGGTGGTGCTCAGGGTACGGCCGTTCGTGGGCAGGTAGTTGTAGCAGTAGCTGATCCGCGTGCCGCTGTTGTGGGGATCCGCCCAGCCGTTGTTGCGGGAGGAGCACTGGTAGATGTTCTGGTCGCCAGAATAGCTACGGATTCCATTGCTGACCCAGCCGCTCCAACTGGTCTCGATTTGGTTGCTATTGCCCCCGTTGGCCAAGCTGATATAGGGCCAATAATCATCGTTGTCTTGATTGTACATCATCAGCGCGATGCCGACCTGCTTGAGATTGTTCACGCAGCTGATCTGGTGGGCCTTTGCCCGGGCTTGTTGCAGGGCGGGGAGTAGCATCGACGCCAGAATGGCGATGATCGCGATGACCACCAGCAGCTCAATCAGAGTGAATGCGACTTTTTTCATCGGACAGTTGCTCCTTGAGATTCACAGACTCTAGGGCCAGACCGCACACACGGCCACGCCCACAATACTGACGATGCGTCTCACTAGCGACTACGGACTCCGGTGACTTTACCCTCGCCAGAATCGCCGCGCAAGTCCTCAGCGGCCCGCCGGGACGGGAAAAGGCAGTCGAGCCACGGAAAAGGGGACCCAAGCGGGCGGCACGCGCTTACGGCAGGAGCCCCCGAGATCCCACGGGCCTCACTGTCTTCGCGCCAGTTCGTCGCGGAGCGCACGCAGACTGAACTGACGGGGGGGCCACTCGGCCCGCATCTCCCCGTTGCTCAGCAGGCAGACCGCCGTGGGTTCGTCGGCCACAAGGTCCAGGTACTCCGCCATGGTCGCCAGGTGATAGGGCACCGAGGCCCCAATGGCCTCGAAGAAGGGGTCGACTTCCTCAGGCTTGCCGGAGAGAATGAAGTAGATCCCCACCCCAAGTGCCTTGGCGTCGAAAGTACCGACTATCTTGGCGGTTTCGCGGCAGTGCCCGCAGTCCATGGCGAGGACCACCACCAAGGCCAAGCCACGGTCGAGCGGCAGTTCAGGCGATGCGAAACGGCTGAAATCACGGTTCGGCGGCGGGGTGGCGGGAGGGGAAGGGCGATGCAGGGCGTGGGCGATCCGGAAGACCGCCACCAGCAGCACGACGACCGCCACGGCCGCCACGATCGCCCGCCGTGCCTTCCTTGCCCTCTCTGCTCTCCCTGCCGCATACGAGTCGCCGGGAGGACCAGCGGGAATTGAGGCGTTGTCCGTCTTCATGCGCTTCCTGCCCTCTGGGCTCGGTCCATCCTCCATCAGTCCTCGCCAGCGGGAAGCACAACGACATCCTCGGGCATGACTGCCAACGGCACGGAGGAACCGGCCACCAGCAACTCCTGGGGATTGAGCGAGAACATCTGCAGGCCAAGGCTATCGTGAATGCTCAGTTCCGTCTGCGCCACCTCGCCCAGATAGACGCTCCCCTGCACCGTGGCTCGGAACGAGTTCTTCGGCAGGTTGCCGATCCGGAGAGCTTCGGGTCGGATCGAGACGGTCACCGCTTCTCCCTCGCCCAGTCCCGCAGGGAACACCTTTGCCTCAAGGACTCCGAAGATGGTGTCCACACGCACGAGATGGTCCTCGACCGCCTTCACCTTGGCGGGAATGAAGTTGCTTTCGCCAATGAAGCTGGCCACGAAGGCGCTGCATGGCCTGGCATAGATGTCGCGGGGCGTCCCCACCTGCAGGATGCGTCCGTCGCGCAGGACCGCGATCCGGTCAGCCATGCTCAGGGCTTCCTGCCGGTCGTGGGTCACGTAGACGCCGGTGAGCCCCGCCTCCTTGCAGATCCGGCGGATCTCCGAACGCATGTCGCGACGGAGCTTGGCATCCAGATTGGCCAGCGGCTCGTCCAGCAACAGGCAGCCAGGTTCGACAACCAGCGTCCGGGCCAGCGCAACACGTTGCTGCTGCCCGCCGGAGAGCTCGTTCGGCTTCCGGGCGGCCAGTTCGGATATCTGCACAGTGCGCAACGCCTCCGCCACCCGCCGCTCGCGTTCCGCCTTGGGGACCCCCTGGCTCTCGAGCCCGAAGCCGACGTTCTGGGCCACGGTCATATGGGGCCAGAGAGCGTACCCCTGGAAGACCATCGCCGTGTCCCGCCGGTGCGCGGGGATGCTCGTCACGTCGGCCCCATCCAGCAACACTCTTCCGCTGGTAGGCGTCTCAAAGCCCGCAAGACAACGCAGCAAGGTCGTCTTGCCACACCCCGAGGGGCCGAGCAGGAAGAAAAGCTCGCCGTCCTCGATCTCGAGATCGATGCCGCGCAGTGCTTCGACGTCGCCGAAGTGCTTGGTGATGTGTTCGAAGCCGATCCGCATGGGCTGAGTCCCGTTCTGGTCTTGCCTATTTCCCTTGGAGCCAGATATCCGTCGGGTCGTTGAGGCGGGAGCCGCCGACGATGCGGTTGCGCTGATCCAGCAGCACCACATGCGCCCTCGCCATCCCGGCCACGCCGTTGCCCTGGCAACGCAATGCCCAGAAAATCTGCATACCTTCGGCGATCTGGTAGCGGGTCCCATAGTCCTGGGCCATGAACATGGGGTCCATGCGCAGGTAAAGCACGGTCCGGCCCGCCTGCCGCCTGGCATAGATCTTGTCCGCGATGCGCCCGCCCACTCGGCGGTGCTGCGTCTTCAGCCAGTCGCCAAAGGCGGTGAGCGTTGGCTTGAGTCTCTCGGGAGTCGGCCCAGGCGTGGGATCGTAGCTGCGGAGGTCATTCGCTGAGACGTCCGCTTCCTGCGGGGGATCGACTTGGCGTTCAGGAAGGCTCGCGTCCGGGACTTCGGCAACGGGTGCCTGGGAGGCCGGTCCAGCGGGGGCATTCCGGGCGGCCATTTCCCGCCGCAAGGCGGCCATCGCCTGGTTCCTGGCAACGAAGGCAGGAAACAGCTTCAGCACATCCTTGCGAGAGATCGTGTGCACCATGAAGGACTGTGTCCCGTGTTCCAGCAGCAAGGTGACTCGCCCCGGTTCCAGCTTTGCCAGGCGGCCACGCACCTTCTCGCCACTGAGCAGAGCCAGGCGACACGCGGCACCAATCTCCGGCTGACGCAACTTGGCCAAGCGCTCTGCATAGAGTTCAGCGTAGCGTGAATGCAGGGCGGAAGGCGGCGGTGAGACCGAGACCGACGCTTCGGCAGCGGCGGGAACCGAAGCAGCCGACGCCACCGGACTCGCCGGAACCGGGGCTGCGCCAGCGGCGACTGGGGTCGGCTCGCCCGGCGCGGCGACGGGTGAACTGGGCTCCCCGGTGCCAGCCAGCGTGCCTCGCAATCGACCGAGCCAACCGCGGAATGGGCCCCGGCACTCCAGAATGACCCCAACTGCCGTTAACGCGACCACCACGCAAGCAGCGATCAGCAGTGCATGGTTTCTCCGGACAGGCGGTGGGGATTGCGCACTCATCACTCGGCTTCGGGCTCCATGGATCCGTCGGCCGGCTCGGTACTCCTGGGCCCGGCCAGGACAGCCAGTTCGCGGAAGCTGCTGGACCGCAGACCGGCCGCATAACCCGCGTAGCCTTCCAGGAAGGCTGGAGAAAGCTGCTCGGGCAGGAGCTTCGCCAAGCCTTGGGTGGCCTGCTCATCGTGTCCCCGGAACGCTTCCTCCACATCGCCAGGCGTCAGCAAAGCGATATCTCGCCCGGGAACGAACCGACCATCGCGCTCCTCGACGGAGACCAGGATTCCCTTCTCCGCCAGGACGCCACAGACCTCCAGAACCAACCGCGCGGGGACGGTGTTCCGAGTGGAATACTCGGCGGCCGACCACGCGCCATCGCCAGCCAGGAACGACCGCGACGCTTCGTGCACGCACGCAATCCCCAGGGCGATCCGAGCCGCATTGGGAGCCAGCGGCGTGCCCCCTTCGAGAACGAAGGTCTCGTGATGCTGCAGCGCGAAGCTGACCTCCGCACCAAAGAGGATGATTGTCCAGTTCGCGTACAGCCACGCCAGGAAGAAGGGTAGCGCCGCAAATGTGCCGTAGATGGCGTTGAACTTGGTGAGGCCGATCTGCATGTGGATGTAGAGGAACTGGGTGACAAACCACAGAGCGGCGGTGACGAAGCCGGCGGCCAAGGCAGGGAAATACTTCACCTTCGTGTTCGGCATGAAGAGATAGAGGAAGGAGAAGGAGAGACCCACCAGCACAAACCCCGAGAGACGAATCAGGCGTTCGTAGACCAGAATGAGCGGCCCAGCCCAGACTTCCAGATGATCCGTGATCGCTTGCGACTCAAGCATGGCGCTCGCGCTAGTCGCCACCAGGAATGCGACGGGAATCAGGACGAGGACGAAGAAGTAGTCGCACAGCTTGCGCAGAAGCGGGCGCGACTTGGTCACACCCCAGATGTGGTTGAAGGTGTTCTCCACCTTGGAGACAGCCTTGATGACCGCCCAGAACAGAAAAGCCAGACTGACCAATCCCAACTTCCCAAAACTCGTATTCTCCACTAGCTCAAGAATCTGCACCACCACTCGCTGCAACGGGACGGGCAGCGAGCCCAGCCCGGTCGGGCCAGCGCTTTCCTTCCCGTCCCCTTCCCCGGAAGCCACTCCGTCCGCATCTTCCGCGGGGGGGGCGACCACCCGGAACTTCCCCTCGCGGACTTCCTTGCCATCGATCGTCGCCACCTCCTCGTAGCGCTCCAACCCGATGGTCTCGACCAGGCGGCTCTGCAAGCCAATGCCCTTGGAGAAGGAGAACATCAGCGCCAGCATAGGCACCAAGGACATGAGCGTGATGTAGGTGAGTGCCGACGCCTGCAACCCGCAGTTGTCCCCCAGGAAGCCGCGCACGACGATGACCGAGACGCGGCAGAGGGCAAAGAGCAACTGCCGCATCCGCGGGAGCGTGGCCATGTCGCGATCCCACAACTCGCTCACGAAAAAGCGACGAGCATC